>JAAZML010000018.1 GCA_012798835.1 Clostridium sp. | reverse complement strand
TTTCAACTTATGGTTCAGGTGGCAGGGCGGGCGGGCCGCGGGGCTACCAAGGGAAAGGTCTTGATTCAAACTGTTGAACCAGATGCGTCTTTCTTTGAATTAGTTCAGAAAGAGGATTTTGAAGGGTTTTATCATCAAGAGATAGCCTATCGACTTGCTCTAGGCTACCCTCCCTTTACGCATCTTATCAAGTTAGTGTTTTCCGGATCTAAGGAGTCATTGGTTAAAGAAGAGGCTGATTTTTCGCGCATGCTGATTGATGAGATGGTTGGGGAGTTAGATGAGGATATCGATGTCTTGGGACCAGCCCCATGTATTCGTTCTAAAATAAAAAACCGTTATCGATATCAAATGCTACTAAAAAGTTCCGAGTTAGGGTTAATGCGAAGTATAACTCGGTATATAATAAATAGAGGCTTACCGTCGCGGGTCAGATTGGAAGTTGATGTTGACCCGTTGATTATGATTTAGATTTTAGGCAAGGGGGACATAAATGGCCGTATATCAAGTTGTTCAAATGGGTGACCCGGTATTAAAAGAGAAGGCCAAGCCGATTCGAAATATCAATGATTCGGTATTAAGACTGCTTGATAACCTTCGTGATACCCTTTATGAATACGACGGGGTGGGGTTGGCTGCTCCGCAGATAGGGATTTCTAAAAGAGCAATTGTAATAGATACTGGAGAAGAATACTACGAACTAATTAATCCTGAGATAATAGAGAGTGAAGGTGAAGATAAATCTATTGAAGGGTGTCTTAGTATACCCCAATTAAGCGGCATGGTAAAAAGAAGTGCTCGAGTCTTGGTCAAGGGGATAAACCGTGAGGGTAAGGAATTGATGATAGATGCAGAAGGGTTACTAAGCCGAGCTCTTCAGCATGAAATTGATCACCTGGATGGCATTCTTTTTGTAGATCGCGCAGAATGGGTAGCTCGAAAGGAGTAACAATGCGTTTGATTTTTATGGGCACGGCTGAGTTCGCTGTTCCTTCCTTGCGCAACTTAATACGGGCTGGACACGATATCCCGTTGGTGGTTACACAGCCGGATCGACCGGCTGGAAGGGGAAGAAGGCTTACACCGCCTCCGGTCAAGGTATTGGCTGACGAGTATGAGTTGGAGTTTTGCCAACCGGAATCAATTAGAACCCAAGACTTTTACGAGACGATTCAAGGTATTAAGCCAGAGGCTATTATAGTGGTGGCTTATGGCAAAATCCTGCCGGAAAACATTTTGTCTGTTCCGCCCTTGGGCTGTATCAATGTTCATGGCTCACTTTTGCCGCCCTACCGAGGTGCTGCTCCGGTACAAAGAGCATTAATGGCCGGTGAAACCACCGTTGGAGTAAGCACTATGTATATGGATAAGAATATGGATACAGGAGACATTATTTTACAGGAAAAAATTAATCTTGATGGTGATGAGGATTACGGGGAGACCATCGCTACACTAGCCGAAGTTGGGGCTAAATTGCTGTTGGAAACCCTGGTGCAGATTGAAAAGGGAATTGCTCCACGTCAGCCGCAGGATGATAGCCTAGCTACCTATGCTCCGCCTTTGACACGAGCGGATGAATTGATAAAATGGGACACGAACAATCAAAATATTAGAAATCAGATTCGAGGGTTATCTCCCCAGCCGGGTGCGTACACTTGGTGGAATAAAGAGAAACTCAAGATATTCAAAACCCAAATAGTGGATGAGGTTTCACCTGGACTTCCCGGAGAGGTTACTAAAATTGTACCAGATCAGGGGTTCGTAGTGAGAACCGGTAAGGGTGCACTGATGATCTTGGAGGTGCAAAAACAAGGAAAAAGGAGAATGTTGGCCTCTGAGTTCTTGAGAGGAAACGACCTACGGGAAGGTGATAGATTAGGTAGGTGGTGAAACATGAATAACAACAAACGGCTTTACATAGGACTTTCATTCGGTAGTCTCGCAGTGATTGCTCTAATTTTTGGTGCCGTTTATTATCTTATCCACTTCCAGGATTATCCCCTGTTTCGTGGTATAGCAATTGGTTTAGCCAGTATTTTTTTAATAGTATTCATTTTGGTAGCCGCTGGTACGGCGGCTACTGTAATCACTATTATCAGGGCCCGGAACATCCCAACGTGTGAAGGTAGTATTAGAATTGCTACAACTCTTTTGTTCCCGATTGCTGTACAACTTGGGAAGATTATCGGTATTGCTAGGGAACGCGTATGGGGTTCATATATTGAGGTTAACAATTTTCTAGTTAGGACCCATCGTAATCTGGTTACCAATGGGCGAGTAGTAATCCTAGCTCCGCATTGTCTGCAGGAATCCAAGTGTCCATTTAAAATTACTACCGATATTGAAAATTGTCGGCGTTGCGGCAAATGTGACATAGCGGACTTAATCGAAATGGCAGAAAAATACGGTGCTACCTTGAGGGTGGTTACGGGGGGCACCCTGGCTCGGAATATTATCGCGGAGACTCGGCCTCGTGGAGTAGTAGCTATTGCTTGCGAACGCGACCTGTCTTCGGGGATTCAAGATTCCAATCCGCTACCGGTGATGGGAGTCTTGAATCGACGTCCTTTTGGTCCTTGTCATGATACTAAGGTGGATTTGGAAAGGGTAGAAGAAGCTCTTATGATTATGCAAAAGGGAGGTTGAACCATTGTTTTTTTGGGATCCG
>JAAZML010000171.1 GCA_012798835.1 Clostridium sp. | reverse complement strand
TGGATATATCCTTTGCAGCTTCGGCACATTCTAGTATGGGAAGCCCTATATTTATAGCATTACGGTAAAATATTCGGGCAAAGGTCTCTGCGATAACACAAGATATGCCCGATGCCTTAATTGCTATGGGTGCATGTTCTCGCGAAGAGCCACATCCAAAATTTTTACCTGCCACCATGATATCACCTTTTTGAACCCTAGATACGAATTCCTCATCTATATCCTTCATGCAGTATTTTGCAAGTTCATCCGGATCCGATGTGTTTAAATACCTTGCAGGTATAATAACATCCGTATCAACATTATCACCATATTTTATCGTATTTCCCCGTATTCTCATTTTTGGCAATCTCCTTTTTCAGATAAATTCTTAGCTTCCATATCTTATTCGAGCTCCTCAGGCGAGGCTATTTTGCCAGCAACGGCTGATGCTGCCGCAATCGCAGGACTTGCCAAATAGACCTCACTTTCGGGATGACCCATTCTCCCCACAAAATTCCTGTTTGTTGTAGCAACAGCCCGCTCACCCTTGGCAAGAATGCCCATATGTCCGCCAAGACAGGGTCCGCATGTGGGCGTACTTACCGCTGCCCCTGCATCTATGAATATATCAAACAGCCCCTCGCCCATAGCTTGCTTCCATATCTTTTGAGTGGCTGGTATAATTATACACCTAACATCCTCGTGCACCTTCTTGTCCTTTAAAACCTTTGCCGCATCCCTTAGATCCTCAATCCTTCCATTTGTGCACGAGCCTATTACAACCTGATCTATTTTTATATCTCCCACTTTATCAATAGTCCTTGTGTTGGAGGGTAAATGGGGAAATGCAACCGTGGGTTTTATTTGGGAAAGATCGATCTCATAAACCTCATCGTACTGTGCATCATCATCGGCCCTGTAGACCTTATATTCTCTTTTAGAATGCTCTTTTACGTATTCAATGGTTTTATCATCCACTTCAAATATCCCATTTTTCGCTCCCGCCTCTATTGCCATATTTGCCATGGAGAATCTATCATCCATTGAAAGATTGGATAAACCATTACCTGTAAACTCCATAGATCTATAAAGGGCACCATCAACACCTATCATTCCTATTATATGAAGTATTATATCTTTGCCTACAACCCATTTTTGGGGTTTGCCCTTTAGAATAAATTTGATGGCCCCCGGAACCTTAAACCACGCCTCACCCGTAGCCATACCTGCGGCCATATCGGTGCTTCCCACACCCGTTGAAAAAGCGCCCAAAGCTCCATAGGTACAAGTGTGGGAGTCTGCCCCTATCACTACATCACCGCATACCACCAGCCCTTTTTCAGGCAACAGGGCATGCTCTATCCCCATCTGGCCTACCTCGAAAAAATTTACTATTCCCTTATCTTTTGCAAATTGTCTGATATACTTTACCTGCTCTGCGGACTTAATATCCTTGTTGGGTGTAAAATGATCCGGCACAATTGCGATTTTTTCAACATCAAAAACCCCCTCGATGCCGATTTTTTTAAATTCCTTTACCGCCACCGGTGTGGTTATATCATTGCCCAAGACCATATCCAGCTTGGCTTTTATTAGCTGTCCCGGCAAAACCATATCAAGCCCTGCGTGATCCGCAAGTATTTTCTGTGTCATTGTCATTCCCATATTCAGTGCCTCCTTATATATACTTTCATAAAAATATATTCTTTTGTTTGGCGGCAATGCCGTTGATATTTAAAATCCCGAAACAAAAGGTTGTTTTGATCTGAAGATATCCATTAATATAAATTATAGATCATATATCTTTGTTTTTCTTCCTGTTATTTATCTTAATCCCTTTAATATTTTAATGGTTTTTGACATTTGGTCATCAGGTCATGGGTTTTGTAAGATATCCTAGAGCAAACAATGGAAATCCATCCCCCAAACCTTTTATATACCACATTCTTTTATGGATTTGAATTCATTTTCTTTCTATATTGAAGAGGTGTTAGATTTGCATATTTTTTAAATATAACATTGAATCTCTGCTGGTTGGAAAAACCAACACAAAGGGCTATTTCACTCACCTTTTTATCGGTCTCTCCCAAAAGCTCCTTTGCCCTTTCCACCCTATGTTTTAGGAGGTAATTTATGGGGCTTATGCCCACTTCCTCCTTGAAGGCACGTGTAAAGTAGCTTGTGCTAAGAAATACAAACCTTGCAACATCCCCAAGGGAGATATTTCTTTCATAATTGTTATGTATGTAATTTACAGCTGCTTGTATAAGCTCTTTAAGCTTAGGACTTTTATTTTTAATGCTGTTTTCCCATTCCATTTTTAATGCACGCGAAATTAAGACAAACAATTCCATTACCAAAAGATAATTTAAAAATTCACTTCCTATATCTGGGTTTTCTTTTTCACTGAGTATCCTGTTGAGTATAGTTATGATGCCATTTTTCTGGTTCACCTTTAGTGTTATAAACGCTCCCGTTTCTTCGTTCCTGACAAAGTTTAAAAAATCATCCAGGGATACACCGGAATATCTGTCCGCAAAATTGTTTACAAATTTGAAGCTTAGGACTATAAACTCACAGCCGGGTTCTGACTTTACTATGAATTTGTGGGGCTGATTTGGTTTAATAATAATTATATCGTTGGGTCCAATCTCGGCAGGATAACCCGCAATCTCAAATACCGCCCTACCCTTTTTAATGTATACCATTTCAAAATCTTTATGAATATTGGGTTCCATATGCCAGCTTGGATCATGGAAACGCTCTATGGTCTTTACTATAACCGGAATAAAGCTTGATGAACTTAAAAGGCTCTGCCACGCCCTAGGTAAAACATCCTTTTCCAATATGCTTCCCCCTTTCGATTTTTATAAAGAAAGCAAGATCTATTTCATCTTTTTATTGAGCCCCGTTAATCTGTTGAACCTAAACAAATTGAAAACGCCTGTCCTGTTGGATGCGGAGCCCGCCCTAAATATACCTTGATTTACCGTTCTGGCATCTTCCACCGAATAAAAAGCCTTCGAGTTGCATGTCTTTATTATTTCGATCGCCTCGGGCAACTCCTTGCGCTTTATAATGGTATAAACTATTTTTACCTCCCCAGTTTTGCCTTCCGCATCAACAGCGGTAACCCCAAAACCCGCATCGGAGAGCTTATCCTTTAAACATTGATCATCTTTATTCATAATCACCCTTACTATGAGCATACCTATTGCTAATTTTTCTTCGATAATTATCCCAACATAATTTCCTGCCGCAAACCCCCCCGCATAAGCAAAATAGTAGCCTATACTATTTAAATTCTGCATAATCTGACTTATTGCAGTTACCCATACGATTACTTCAAAAAAGCCCAAAATCGGCGCCAGGTATTTTTTACCCCTGGATACAAATATGATTCTTATCGTACCCAAAGTGACATCAATAATACGGGACAGAAATATAAACAATGGCAGTATCAGCCAACCAAATAACTCTGAATGCATAATTCCTGCTATATTGATTGTAATCACCCTCCTAATTTGTGGAACTATAGTGGTTAAAACAAAGATTATTGACAAAATATATTTATTATATATAAATTCTACCCCAAGCATTGTAAAAACGTCAACTATTGCAGGATATTTAAAAATAAAAACCAATTAATACTTTACTAATTTAGCAATTAAAAATATAATAAGGGTAAATGAATATACAACCTACCATATCAACTTATCATCACTTTATAAAAAATTCACCCATAACCTGCTTGAGCCAATTAGGATATTATATAAACTAAAATATATACCAGCCATATACACCCTGCCCATTAAAAATTCGGGTTATGTAGATTGGGAGGAGATAATCTTGAGAATAACAAGTTTAAGCCGCATACAGCGTAAGAGTCACGCTCCAAGAAATATTGTTTTTATCGCTTTTATGCTGGCTTTCATTCTGGCCTTGACAATCACTATTATATCGGTGCACGCCGCCTGGAAATTGATTCACCCCGACCGTTTGGATATTCCCGGGTTTTCCGCTAATATTGTGCCCAAGTATAGCAATGTCTCATTTAAAGATATACAGGATGAATTGATTTTACGCGGCTGGTATTTTGATGTAATAGGAAGCAGCAAAACACTTATTATTGCCCATGATTACGCATCTAATAGGCTACCCTACGGAGAAGAAACCATACATATAATAAAAGAATTTTTGGATGAGGGTTATAATGTCCTCACATTTGATTTTCGAAATAGCGGCGAGTCGGACGGCGGTACCACAACTATGGGTCTATGCGAAAAAAATGATGTTTTGGGGGCAGTAAGATTCACAAAAAACAAAGGCGCCACCGAAATAGTTGTCATGGGGCTTTCCATGGGCGCCTCCTGTGCAATTTGGGCAGCTGCCGAATGTGACAGCATCGATGCGGTAATAGCCGATAGTCCTTTTTCATCTCTAGATGACTTTATTGGAGGGGGTACAAACCTCCCCAAAACACCCTTTAGTAAGACTGTACCACTGGCGGTAAAAGTCATAACCGGATTGGATTTTTCTGTTGCCGATCCTTGGGAGGTCGTGGGAAAACTTTCACCCCGCCCTTTACTCCTTATACATAGTAGGGATGATACCAAAACACCTATCCAAAACAGCCGCCTCATATATGAGTCCGCCGATACTAAGAATACCATACTTTGGGAAATGAGCGGTGTGGATCACGGGGAATGTTATCTTAAGGATCCCGATAAATATATCCAGAAAATAATTGAATTTTTAAATCCAGCTAAAGAAATACCAAACAATCCAGAAACCAATGAGGATTAGAGCCCAAAATAAAAGGTAGGGTTTTGTGGCTTTCAAAGTATAGTTTGACAAAATCCCCACCCTTTTTGTTGGGTGTGTAACGATATCCGATTTTTGGGTAAAATCTCACTTTCTTTTGTCTATGTAGTAGGCCTGACTATCGTTTGAGATGTCTGGGCTATAGGCGATACTTGCTTTCCTGCCTTCGTTGATTTTTTTAACCCCGGATCCAAACTCTTTTAATAATCCCTGGGATTTTGCAATATTTTGCTTTTCCTTTTCTCCTATCTCACCAAGCAAGCCCATTATCTGTGAGGTGAGCTTTTTAAGCTCGCCGATACCCTCTATTTGCACTACTTTAGGATCATCTAGGTTTTTTATTCCCAGAACCCTTTTGAGTCCGGTAAAACACATACCAAAATCTTCGTCACCCCTATTAATCTCATCAATCTTTTTTTGCTTATCAGCAAGCAGGCTTTGAAGGACATCCAATTCGGCTTCCTCCAAAGCACTGACCTGCTTGGTAGTTAGAAGGAGTATTTCACTTAAATATTCCTTTTTTCTCTTGGATATTTCTATAAGCCTGCAAACATACTCCATTGCTTCAACGCCCATTTTTATCTCTCCTATTTGGCCATTTGGGTATCCGCCGATTTTTTTTGCTGCTGTTTCGCAAGTTTTGATGCATTTTCCCATGTATCCCTGAGTTCTTTAGCATGACCCAAAATTTCTTTAACTATCTCCTCATCCTTTTTTATATTTGCCTCTACGAGCCTTCTGTGCATATAATCATATAATAAGTCTAGCTGACATGAAATTTCGTATTTTCTATCCAGGGTATAACGAAATTCTGAAATAATATCTTGGGCTTTAATTATACATTCCCCTGCCTTTTCAATTCTTTTGTCGCATATCGACATCTGTGCCTGCATTAAAAATTTAACAAGTCCATTATAGAGCATTAACATTAGATCCTCCGGTGCGGCAGTATATACTGAATTTTCTCTGTATTGAGCATATGCATTGTTTGGTGCCATTAAATAACCCCTCCAATAATTTTGTGTTGAACATATTTTCTAAAGGAACTGCCGGTTGCCTCTGCTAAAAGAAACCCGCCATCTGCTGTGTTAACCAAGCTGACTGGCTTTGCATCTGACTTAGCATTTTTTCCATAGCAGTAAACTTAGCATAGTAATGTTCTTGTTTTTTGTACATCTTTTCAATAAGCGTGTCGATTAATGTATTTTTGCCCCTTATTTGTTTGTTTAATAAATTATCAAATTCCGTTACATCGCCGCCTATTCCCGCTTTTTCAAGCAGCCTTCCCTTGTTGCCCTTTAAATCTCGGGTTACTCTTATATTATCCTGCAATATATCGCTCAACCTTTGAGCCAGCCCTGATTCCTTATACCTTATCGCCCTTTTATCCAAACTATCCAGCGAATCCTTGTATGAGTATTGCGACTTGTTTGAAAAGAGTTTTATTACTTCGTCATGATTATCTTTTAGTGCCTTCTCCAGCTTGTTTTCGTCTATTTTCAGCTTTCCTTTTTCTAGATATGATCCCGTGGTTATGCCAATCTGGTAAAGACTTAAGGAACTACCCTCAACCTTTTCGTAAAGTGCTGTCCTCATACTATTGACAATTCCCTGTAAGAGGCTATCATTTCTAAGCAATCCGGTCTTTGCTTTTTCTTCCCATTTTTCCGCTTCAGACTCGCCCATCTCTTTTTTCTGAATCTCCGTAAGGGGACGATAATTTCTGTCGCGTTCTTCTGACAGCAGACCATTTATTTTATCTAGCATTTCGTTGTATCCGTTTACGAAACCCTTTATTTTATCTACGACCGAACCCATATCCTTTTCAATATCTATGGATACAGCTTCCGTTGTAACGCCCTTGAGCCTGTATGATACCCCATCTATAACGAAATCATTTTCTGTTCTTTTTATTCCCTCGACTCCATCAAGATCAAATTCGGCATCCGTCCCGCCTATGTAATTTTCCTCCGACAAACCCATGGCTCTTAACAGCCCTCCAGTTTCTTTAGTATCTTCAAAGGTAATAGCGGAGGATACGCCCAAGGTCTTGGATTCCATTACGAATCTGCCTCTTAGGGAATCATAGTTTATCTTTACTTTTGCATCACTGTTATTAATTGCGTTCATTACATCGGTTAGGGTAGCATTTTTGTAGGATTTACCCACATCTATGTTCTGACCATTTATTGTAAAGGTAACATTGGCATCGGGATCATCGATTTCTAAGGTGCTTAAAAAAGATGACTTAATGCCCTCAAGTCCTGCCCCGAGGGATATACTGCTATTGGAATTATCTCCTTTTTCAAATCCCAGCCTTTCCATTCCGTCTTCCGGACCCTTTTTAAATATAATCTGATCCATTCCATCGGCGGAAAATACTAATCTGGTTCCATCGCTGTTTACTCTCATATTATCGCCTAGCTGTTCTTCTATAAAACCTGCCAGCTCCGCCAAATCATCGTAATCCTTATCCAATTCAACAATTTTATCAAGACCATTAATGTTTACAATAAAGCTTCGGCCCTTTTGCATTTTGGTCATATCTATGACCCCTGTGGTTGTTGGCTTTGTATTTATATTATTTGAAAATCCAAGTTTATCTAACACATTATCTGTATCTGAGGCAACAAGCTTCATGCCTTCCCCTGACAAATCGGTAAAGCTTAGTTTATCGTCATCATAGGCTACATGTATTTTACCAGCAATTTGGGCATTTCCGTCAATTGCCGCCTGGAGCTTATCTCTTAAAGCACCCATATCTTCTGCACCATCAATTTCTATAACCTGGGCTTGACCATCTCCCACAATTATTTTGAACTTTCCATTGAGTTCATCCAAATGTTCCGTGTCAATATCTGCCCCCGTAATAAAGTTCTTTTGCCCATTTGAAAGATTTAGGGATGAAATGAAATTATTGATAGGATTGCCAATGCCCAAAGAACTTCCATTGGTAAGGAGCTTAAACTCTATTTTTCCGTCTTGTGCCTCGACTTTGATTTTTCCCGAGCCAAAAGCCTTTCCCAGTGCCCCGGTTAGCTTTTCCTCCAGATCTGTAAGACTTGTATAATCCTCAAGCTCTATGGTTTTTGTGGCCCCATCTAAAGTAATGTTTATCTGCTTTCCACCTAGATCAAGATTATTTAAAAAACCGCTTCCCTTTACAGCCGCAGCAATCCCGGTATTCCCTTCTATTTTGGCGCCGGTAGCCAAAGAAATGACCTTTATATTGTGCGTACCCTCTGCCGCCTGTGCACCGGCCGAAATGGTTACCGCCGATTCGTCCGAACACCTTATATTGAAGGATGAAAAAGCATCGCCGGACAAAAAGTTTGTTTCGGGTTTTAAAATATCAAAATATTGGTCGTTGAATACCCTAAGTGCATTTATAACATCCCTATAAGCATCCCTCGTCCATTCTAGTACCTGCCTATCCTGTTTTACCCTATCCACCTTCATGTTTTCTATGCTCATAAGCTGCTGGATTATGGTATCAGTATCCAAACCCGATGAAAGGCCTATGAGCCTTATGTTTGTATTTAGCATATTTGACATTCCATCTATAGACATATTATTCATCTCCTCTCGTCAACAATAATCCCTGCCATCTCGAGCATTGTCGCAACCATATCAAGAATCTTTTCCGGGGGTATCTCCCTTATAATCTCGCGTGTATTGGTATCTATGACCTTCACCATGATCTCTTTTGTCTTATCATGTATGGAAAATTCGAATTGCGTATTAGCACCTGTTAATGCCTTATTTGCCCTTTCAATGGCTTCAATAAATGCTTTTTCTGAAATACTGAATTCCTCCCTTTCATAATCTGATAATTGCGAAAGGGGAATATTTATATCTTTTAGCCCTCTTCTTTTTGTCATCGTCTCGGCACCGGGTTTTACCGTATTAGTCCTAGCACCTGAATCACGCACATTTTTTATTTGCAAACTTGTAGCATCCGTGCTATCAATCTTCATAGACAATCCCTCCGTGAATTTTCTTATTATAAGTATCGGATTATTGTGGGCTTCAATTTAGGAAATGGACGATTATTTATTTTTTTAATACAAATATTCCAAAAATTTTAGGGGGATAATCCGAAATGTTCGGACTACCCCCCCATATCGCTAAATAATTGTGTTCCCCATTATGGGGTTTACTTTTTACTTCACGATCTCTATATGCCCACTTACAGTATGTGCGGTAATATTAACTTTATTTTCGTATCCATCATACCCACTGCTTTGTGCCTCGACAAACTTTTTGTTCATTTGATTGCTTATATTATTGTAGGTTATTTCGGGAATTAATAAATTGATTTCAGCATTCGTGGTCTCACCTTTGATCCTGTATCCCTTATCTTCCATATCATTCATGTTTACCTTTATTCCGGCATACGCAGTTGTAAGGTTCATATTTATATCGGATTCGTCCCTGTAATTGTGAACATTTTCCACAAGTATTCTTCCATTTCTTGTAAAGGCATTGATATTAGCGGTCTTTACTTGTTTTATCTCTATTACCGAATTGTTTGTGTTCACATTAATATCCCGTCCTATGATGTATCTAAAGTTTATTCTGCCGTTTTTGGTTACGACATTAATACTTTCAGAGGCCACGCCCATTAAATCTACATTACTGTTGCCGGTAACGGCCTCAAAGTTTTCGGATAAGGAATCCTCAACATATATCTTCCCGTTCTTGGTAACCAATCGAATGTTTTTAAACTTGATATTCGGGAGAAATACTTCATGAGAAATACTTGTATTGCTAATTTTGTTGTATTTAACTGCAACCGATTCTTCGTCATGCGAAAAATTCAGAATTTCCTCCACATCATCCTGGGCACTCTTGACTATGGTTCTTATAAGAATACAATCTTGCATATGTTTTTTTACTAATATATGCCCATTTATAGCTTCAATATCAAGATTTAGACCTTCTTTGGGTGCATCCACATTAAAGGTTTTATTTACTGCCTTGTATTTTCCAAACACATTAAAAGAGCTTGTATCCACAAAACTGCCTACAAAATCCACAAGTTTATCAGCAAACCCGATGGTGGTATGCGCAAGATTTTTACCTATCTTTTCGGCTCTGTTTGTAAATTCCTCCACTGCCCTATCGAAATCTTTTTGGTTATAGCTCTTCTTAAATTCCTTTTTCCAATCGTTGAGCCTCTCTTTTACCTTTGATACCTCATCGTTAAAACTGGGTTTCTTTTGTTTTTTGGCACCTGTAGTGTCGCTCTTTTTTTCCTCCGTCCCAATTGCTTCTAGCAGCCTTGCCGCCTCATCACTGGATATTTTTCCTTCTTCCAGCATCCTCAATATAAATATCTTCTCTTCGCCAACCGACATAATGCATATCGCCTCCTGTTTAAATGATGTTTTCAAGCCAATATCACACCTGCTTTTGCAAGGAGCTTAGCCTTTTAATAACTCCAGTGCTTCGTCCACAGATATTTCACCGCTGTAGACCCTATCGAGCACTTCCTTTCGCCTCTTTGCCTCGTCCGGTTCAGGAGTTTGCCGATACCCCAGTGCATTTGCTGCATCTTCGAGTTTATTCCTTACCGTAGGGTATGAAACCCCCAATTCCTTTTCAACTTCCTTTATATTGCCTCTGCATTTTATGAATACATCTATAAATTGTTTTTGCTCGGGAGTCAGCTTGCAGAATCTGCATAAATCAAACTGTCCTTCTATTGTAGTCTTGCATGTATGGCAACTTATTTTCGTGATGTATACATCGCCGCCACAAATGGGGCATTTTCCGAGTACTTCCTTACCCATATAACCACTCCTTTGCTTTATTGGATAAATCCTATTGCATTCCTTGGCTAAATATAACTACACTATATTTATTATATTAAATCATTTACTTAGTATTGTCAATTGTTTTATAAATATTATTAATCCGTTAATTAATTTTTTAAATTACTCTTATGCAGTTGGCGTGTTTCAATTCTAGATCTTTTACCAAAATGGACAGTATATCAACCCGAAAATACAGGTGTCCATACTGTCCATTTTATTGATATATCCCCTAGCATAATTGTCAACTTCACATCATGCCATTATACCGTGCTTTTATCTTAATATATCATATCATCATGCCTTGTTCCCCGGATATTTATAACCATATTCCAAGGATCGCTGGGATTATATTTTTTGCTCCAACTACTTTGGGGATTGAGGGCACTCGATACCACCTTGTTGGCATGGCAGTTTTCAAATCCATTAAAGTATACCCTTATAAAATAGTCCCCGTCAGGTATGTTTTT
>JAAZML010000105.1 GCA_012798835.1 Clostridium sp. | reverse complement strand
GTGGCAGCCCTTTCCACTGGGGATTTAATTTTGTCTCTATAGATGCGTAATAGTTGTTCATATCAGCATGTAAAATTGTTCTTGCCATTAAAATCACTCCTAACGGGAATCTGGCGACCCGTCTATATCAATATAATTATAGTTATTATGGTTTGCACTCGTCAAGCCAATTTAACGGATGGAACCGAAGATTGGAACGGTATAGCACAAGATATGCTAGAAAAACTAATCATCGGTAAAACTTATCAAATCTCAGCCTGGGTGAAAATCGTGGACAACGGGCAACACAATGTCAAAATTTCTATGAAAAAAGTAGATAATGAACAAGAGCCAATCTATGATAGTGTTAGCCTCGGTGTTCTAGATAACACAAAATGGCATAAAATCAGTGGTCCATACACATATACGGGCTCTGACGTATCCGTTCTTGAGCTTTATATTGAAGGACCGGATGCAGGTATTAGCTACTATGTAGATGATATCGAAGTGCTAGAGGTTGGTGCTGCGGATTCCTGGGAAGAGGATGCGAATACAAGAATCGAAGAAATAAGAAAAAGGGATGTACAAATAAAAATTCTTGATTCAAATAATAACCCTATTCCTGATGCAACCGTTGAGGTTCACCAGTTAAAACATGATTTTGCCTTTGGCTCCGCCCTTACAAGACATGCAATGTACGATTCACGTTATACGGATTATTTCAAACAGCGCTTTGAATGGGCAGCATTTGAAAACGAATCCAAATGGTACCACAACGAAAACAGCAGAGGTAATGTGACATATGCAGATGCTGATTATATGTACGAATGGTGCAAAGAAAACGATATCCTAGTTAGAGGTCACTGTGTCTTTTGGGAGCCCGAGGAATGGCAACCCTCCTGGCTTACCGGCCTTAGCGGGGATGAATTAAGGAAAGCTGTTGATAGCAGGCTTGATAGTGCAGTAAACCATTTCAAGGGGAAATTTATCCACTGGGATGTAAACAATGAAATGCTCCATGGTAGTTTTTTTAAGGATCGTCTTGGACAATCCATTTGGCCCTATATGTATCAAAGAACAAGGGATATAGATCCCGATGCAAAACTTTTTGTAAACGATTTTAATATAATTAGCTATGTCGAAGGAGATGCATACATAAACCAAATCCGATGGCTTTTAGAAAACGACACACCCATTGATGCTATAGGTGTACAGGGGCATTTCGATAAAACTATTGATCCGCTTTCGGTAAAAGCCAAACTTGATAACTTGTCATCTGTAGGTTTGCCTATTTGGGTAACCGAATTTGATATACAAATGTCAGATGAAAAAGATAGAGCCGATAATCTAGAGAAATTATATCGTATGGCTTTTAGCCATCCATCGGTAGAAGGTATCATTATGTGGGGGTTTTGGGCTGGTACCCATTGGAAGGGTCAGGATGCAGCCCTTGTAAACCACGACTGGACAATAAATGAAGCGGGGAAAAGATATGATGCACTAATGGAGGAATGGACAACAAATACCTCGGGTACCACAAACGCCGGTGGAATCTTCGGTTTCAGGGGATTTCATGGTGTATACGAAATAACAGTAAACATCCCTGGTAAAGGCTCTTTTGTAAAAACCATCGAGAATCATCCGGAACCCGGTGTTTTGCTTTATACCTTTAATACACAAGGAGAACCCATCGAAAGCACCACATATGGGGATATAAACCGGGATGGAGAAATAAATTCACTTGATCTCATAATCATGAAAGCACATATCCTAGGCTCTGCAAAGATATCCGCCGGGGATTTTGACGCAGCAGATCTAGACGGAAATGGTAACATAGATTCCCAAGACCTGGTGTTGTTAAAGAGGTTTATCTTGAAAAAAATAGATACCTTCCCTGTGCAAAGCTGACAGCATATCGAAGGTAAGTCGGTGGACATAAAGGCGAGGGAACATCACCCTTGCCTTTGTTCTATAGAAATTGGGATCTGGAAACCAAATCCTTAATAATAACTAACTAACCCTGCCTGCCGATACCCTTTAGCTTAGCTTTTGCAGCTTCTACAAATCTGCTCAATTCTTCAACTTTAAATAAATATATAAATATGAAATATACTAATGCACCTACCCCTGCAGAAATCAATAACGCAATTAACTCTGGCAAAGTCCCAGCACCAAAATCAATGATCTTATTAAGAAAATACACCACTATCCCCATAATAGAGGCGGCTGCCAGGGATTTTAAACCGCATGCAACGGCCCGCATAAAACCAAAAGAACCTATTTTCCCTTTTAATCTGTAAAGGAGAAATAAAGATGTTGCTATAGCCGAAATAGATGTTGCAAGTGCTAAGCCTCTGTGCTGCATAAAGTTGATTAGTGCAAAATTCAATACAATATTAATCCCCAGTGCTATAAAACTATTTATCATGGGTGTTTTTGTATCCTGAAGAGAGTAAAAAACCCTGCTCAGAAAAAATTTTGCGGCTGTCCCCACAAGACCTATCGCATAATATGACAGCGCTCCCACGGTCATATAAGTAGCGATTGAATCAAATGCCCCCCTTTGAAAAGCCACTCTGACTATAGGATTTGCTAATATAATCATTCCCACCATAGCCGGTATGGTAATAAGGAGGATGATGTTTATTCCATAGATTATTGACTTTTTAAATCCATCCAAGTTATCTTTATTAGCCCTCTGAGACAACATAGGATATATTACCGTTGTTATTGCAGTAATAAAAATTCCCGTACTAAGCCCTTCCAGCTTACTGGCATAATTAAGGGCTGAAATACTTCCCTCAACCAAACCAGAAGCTAACGATTTATCTATCATTTTATTTATATCATTGACGGTGGTGCTGATCAGAACTGGGGGTATCAAGTAAATTATCTTTTTTGCATATTTATCTTTAAAATCAAGCATGAAACGGTATCTAAAACCTGCCTTTTTCATCCCTGGTATCTGGATTATGATTTGGGAAAGCGTAGCCAATACGGATGTTACCATAAGCCCTTTTATTCCAAATATACTTGACATAAACACCAATGAAAAAATATATACAAAATTATAGGGGAATTGAGCGATTGAAGATTCCGTAAACATTAATTCGCTTTCGAGATATCCTGCGAAAACCCCTTGCACTCCTGCAAAAATAATAGCGGGAAGCCCTATCCTCATCAACAATACCGCAAAACTAAACTGTTCCCCTTCAAACCCAGCCGCCAGACTTTTTACAACAAGCGGTGCTAATATCCAAGCTAGGATTGTAATTGCAAAAGATAGCATGCATATTATATTAAGAAGATTGCTTGTATGATTTTTTTTCCCTTCCTTGCCCTCTACAACTTCAACCTCCGATAATACGGGTATCATGGTGGTATTAATGGATTGGGTGATCATCGACGTAAATAAGCCTATCGCCGCTAGGGCAATAAAAAAGGTATCTGTGTCTGCCCCTGAACCGAACTTTGCTGCAATAAGAATTTCTCTAAAAAACCCCAAAACCTTACTGGCCAAGGTAAATATTATAATTATCAATGCCGCTCTGGCCGTGTTTTTTGTTTTACCCATTACTTCCTCCGAATTGCGTTAATGAAAAATATATTTTATCCCCTAAAGCTCTTCCTTGTCTTTGTCTATTTCGTTTATATTTTTTTGTACAGTGCCAAGTGTAAAATTATTCGAATATAAATATGGTAATGAGATAATAAATATCGTAAACAATGTTCCCACATACCCCATGGAGAAGAAAGAAACACTCTCAACTAAAGCATAAGACATAAAGGCTACAAATGCCGAAAAATATATTGCTCCTGTTTTTTTGTCATGTTTAAATATGATTAATATTCTTTTAAGTGCAAAGGTAAGAATAATAATATGGAGCATCAAATCCGTAATACCCCCACCTATCAGCGTTTCTATATAGAAACTGTGAAATTCATTGAGGGTGTATCCAATGCTCCTAATGATATCTATACTGCTTATATAACCGATACCAAACAACCAATTTGTTTTATTGAGCGTATCAATCGCAACTGTCCATAGATCAGTTCGGCCACTTGTTCCATATTCACTTCTTATAACCATATCAGTGATAAAATCGTTAAGCTTTGGATAAAAATTGAGAAATAAAAACAAACCGATTATGGTAATAAAAATTATAATACTGGATTTTGCACGTTTTCTGAAGTAAGTTAAAAATAATACTATGGTGAATATTAACAAGCAAGCCAAAACGGTTCTTGATAAAGTAGAAAACAAATTAATAATGTAGATGCTATAACAAAAGAAACCGAATTTCGTTTGCTTTTGCATCCACAAAAATGAATTAGCTATAATGGAAAACAGTAGCAACTGTGCGAAACTGTTCCTATTTAAGTAGAATGAGGTGAAGTTCGCTACATAGGGGTTACTTATGTTCAAAATATTTAGAATACCCCTATAATTAACAATAAGGTTATATAGACCGGCCACCAACCCCAAAATAGCTAAAAATCTCATAAACTTCAAAAAGCCCTCTTGGGTAATATGTAATCGTGAGGGAATACATAAAAATGTAATAACACTAATAAAGCGGGCAAGAATATACACCACATCTAAATAATTAATCTCTCCTGTAAGTGAGGCTATTATCACCGTGATCATAGGGGGGACTATAAATATAAAGGCAAACAGCAAAGTTCTAGCATCTATCTTCCTTTTGCCTGATGTCAAAAAAAAATATACCACGTAGGCTGACTGTATTAGGAATAATGCCCCTACCAATACCTGATATCCCATACCCGTTGTAAGGCTTGATACCCATCTCGATTTTAATATTATTGGAAATAAACTTAATATAATACAGGTAAATAATACCCTCACAAATCCATCGTTATCAAGCTTCGCCTTTTTAATTAAAATAAAATCACTCCCCCTGTAGCACAAGAATAACCCTAAAAAATTATTTTCTGTATAACAACTCAATAATTTGAGGATATGTGTGCTCCCTATCAAATTTATCTTCCGCTAATCTCCTATTGTTCTTACCCATCTCATCCCTTACCTGCTTGTTTTCTATCATTTTTAGCAGCTTT
>JAAZML010000079.1 GCA_012798835.1 Clostridium sp. | reverse complement strand
GTTAAGTACCGTAAGAAACGCGGATGAAATCATTGTGATAACAGGTGAAGGCATCTATGAAAGGGGCTCCCACCAGGAACTCCTCAGCAACGATTCCCTTTATGCCCACTATTATAATATGCAGTTTGATGGACTAGAGGAAGAGCATATCTGATCTAAAGGAACCGTCCTCCCGGTTGCCCGGGCGAACGTAGGAAAGTAGGGGCGGCTGGTGGTCGCCCTTTTACTGGCAGAAGACCTGTTTTCACAATTTTAAACCACAAGAACTGTTCCTCCGTTGTCATTTATTCTCTGGGAATATTTTATCCATAATGGGTTTATGGTAAAACAACAGAACCGCCGGCAACAGCAAAAGAATCAGTTTGCCAATAATGGTGTTGGCAAAGAGGATAAGTACCCCCAGCCAGCGGTTGCGGCCACTGTATATGCCGCGGATTGTTTCCTCTTTTACAGATTTTATCATGGCCCCCGGTTCAGACAGTGGCGGGTATTTGTCTATGTCCACCTGATATACATTTTTATCCTTATCAACCACCCTTTCCGCATAAATGATATTGCCTTCCTCAAAGAGGATGATATCACCTATCTTAACATCGTAATCCCCCTCAAATTTTTGGAAATAGGCCAGGTCATTGGGCATAATCGTCGGCTCCATGGTATTTGATTTAAAAATATAGGGGATAACTCCATGGATGGAAATCTCCTTCCCGCTGCTTGAGGCCCCGATGAAAAGGATCATCATATTAAAAGATAGGGCGGCAAGGATAAATAATATTAAGGTTGTGGTAAAAGCGGCATCAAAAAGTTTGCGGCGGCGGGCTATTTTTGCTCTATCAATGAGGGGCTTTTTATGCCCCGTGGCCGGGTCTACCGATAATACTGATACATCGGCTGGTAAAATATCATCATAGCCTCCATAGGAGAGATCATAGTATTTGGAAATACCCCGGGCTCTGGCTATAGATACTAGAATGCAGATGAGGATAATTCCCCCGGCCAAGGGTAAGAACAACGATCTTTGTATATCAAACAGGTTACAAATGTTTTGCATAGCCACCTTATTGGATAATATATGATAATAATGTGTTTTGTGTTTTAGGAGTAATAAAGAGATCATGGAAAATAAAATAAAAAACGGTCAATAGCAAGGAGACATGGATATAGGTATAGATAGTGGAAAAATAGCTGGGCTGCATGATTTGAGGCACTGTGTCCATGAGTACACTCTCTCGCAATGTTTGCAAGGTGAAGTGGAGGGAAAAGGAAACCAGGTTACATTTTCCCCCGGAGCAATTCTTACCCCTTCTTCAAAAGAATCTGTTCCCTCACCGACAAAGACAAATTCCTTGGCTACGGCATCCCCCCCGGGCTAAATTATCAAGCGAAATAGTATACATAGAAAATGTTCCGGAGATCAAGGATGTAGATATGGCCAAAAAGAGGAGGATGATGGGTCAGTACCCTTTTCAAAAATCTTGCACCTCCTACATAGGAAAATAAAAAATCGCCTACAAATATTAACAATTTGTCGCGGCAACTGGCAGTCATACTCTATATATAATATAGGAGTTAGATTCTCTGGCTTTGCGTTCCCGGGCTTTCGTCCGCTTTGCCGATTAGCTTATTAGGTTTTTAAAAAGTAGCAATTTACCATGCTCACCAGCAAGGTCACGACACCAAAAAATTATTTTCCATTGGCGGGAAACGGGGGAAGGGAGTATAAGGGGAATATGGGGTGACTTGTTTACAATAAAACATTTCCCGGGGTTAAAAAGATTGTTTCCTTATGCCATATTCTATGACATGCTTGCCGTGTTTACTGTGAAGTTTACTAAACTAACGATTTTTGGTATCCCAAAGGGGAAAAACAGGGGGAATAGCGCAGAATGGCAAAATAAAGGCAAAAAATGTATGTTCACGTTAGTATATTGCGGGGTGGTGTGATATACTAAAGTGGAAGATAGTGCCAAGCACCTAGGGTTACTATTTATCCGGGAAAGGTTGTCATGGGAAAGGAATTGTTAAATAGCATAGTGTCCCAGATAGGTTCGACTGTACCTGAACAGCATTGGGGAATATATAGAATTATTTTGCCCATTCAGAAGGAAAAGCGGAAACTGTGTAGAATATAATAATCAATAATGTAAGGGAGTGCCAACCTTGGGGTTGGATCACAATGAATGTAGGATAGATTTGCCATTCGCCTATAAAAATTATATTAATACTGTTTTGGTGTTGAGGCTATGAAATCCGGTACTTACTTGGTCACTCAAACCGGAAAGAGCCAATAGTGAAACCGGCACACCGTCCACTTTACGGTGTGCCTAATTTTTGTCTAAATATTGGGTCTACAGTTGTTTTGAAAGGGTTACGAAAACAGGGTTTCCCCTAATATAGGGTTATTGTTTCAGCTTGATGGGTTTGAGCAAATTCCTGTGGTTTAGGGTTGAAATAATTATATTGGGGTGAACCGGCATCCCAAGTGGCGTCTACAGAAATCCAACCATCATTGAGGTATATTTCGTTCCAGGCGTGTTCCCCCCCGGGGTTATTATCACTATGGCGGGCTTG
>JAAZML010000164.1 GCA_012798835.1 Clostridium sp. | reverse complement strand
TCTTTATTACTTTGAGTTACTTCATTTTCCCCTATTGGTTCAGTCTCTAAGTTGAAACCATGTTCACCAAAAGTTGCTATCAGTCGCTTGTGATCTGCTTCCATAATGACCTCGCTTTTTCGTGTTGGTTGTATTATAACATAAAGCTAAGGGTACTTCCGATCCGGCAAATGATCTGAAATTACGTTATTTAATGTGGGAGGATTTCTAGACCAAAGCCTTGAAATAACACGCGGTACAAACGAAGGTGGTATAAATGATGCATTACGATAAGGACTACTATAAAATACTGCAAGTTCACTACTTGGCAGAGCCTGAAATTATTCAAAGCTCTTATAAAAGGCTTGCCAGAAAGTATCACCCGGATGTCTCCGGAGATGAAGACTCTGAAAGAACTATGCAGGAGATTAATGAGGCCTATGCGGTTCTTAATGATCCACAGAAGAGAAAAACTTATCACACTGCATGGATCAGAACCAGATCCAAGCAGAAGGCTCAACAGCAAAACGGCGAGATGCCGCTGAAATTAAAACAAAAATATTTGACCGGCAAAGCGGTACTAGCCGATTATTTTGATAAGCTTTTACATAAAGAATTTGAGCAGGCTTATGATTTGATTACCGAAAGTGATAAACAAAAAGTATCAATAGATGAATTTGTTAGATGGCAAAAGACTGTGGCCAAGGTTTATGAACTGAAAGAAAGTCAAATAGCCTTGTGTAAATTTCATGGGAACATTATTTATAATAAGGTGGCGCACAAAGATGCCATTGACTTGTATGTTGCCGTGGTGGAGTACAATGAAATAACGGAAAGATATGAGAAGGATTATCTTGTGAAAACAGTTGTGTCAGAAAATGATGATTGGAGGGTGCTTTTGGGTTATGAGGGGTTACAGCCGCTCATAGCACGGTTTGAAAGTTTGTCGGAGTTGATTAAGGCAAAGCAGATTATTAATGAATTGGCTGAAACCCACAGCAAAACAGACTTTTTAACCGGGCTTAATAATAAAAAGGGATTTTTAGAGATGGCCGAAAGGGAATATAAAAGGTATGAAAGGTACGAAAATATCTTTTCCGTAATTCTTTGCGGGATTGGAGCGGAAGATGAGGAGACTATAAAAATTGCCGGTGAAGTTTTGTCGCGGAATTTGAGAAAAGTTGATCTGGTGGGAAGATGGGAAGCTTCGACTTTTGTTGTCTTGGTGCCTGAAACAAATTTACAGCAAGCTATAATGGTTGCTAAGAAGTTAAGCTCGTTGTTACAAAAATCTCTGCCCATAAGCAATATATCCTTCGGTCTCGAAGAATTTGCCCATGCATCTATTTTGAGATGTTTGGAGCAAGCCACCCAATACATAGACATTGCTATGAACCTTAAAGGAAGTGCCATAGTTTCTTCAAAGGGTATTATTTAATTAAGCCTCAGATATCTTAAAACTCAAATCCTCCTTCAAGTTTAACACCCACGGAGGTTAAGCCCACATCCTTGGCTTTTCCTAGGTAAACGCCTGCAGAAACATTGCCATGACCTACCTCAAAATAATAAAGGGAAGGGTAGGTGTAACTCTCTTGGAGTTTGAACTTTCTCAAGCTGTGTTTGACTTGTAGCGTGGGTTGAAAAGAACCATTTGATGACAGTTGTACCTTGGTATTTGCATTTAGTCGATGCTCTGCACCGAAAGTCAGGTTATTTCCGGCGGGAAAAGCAACATTGCCATACTTGTATCTTCCGGAGATGAGGGGTGCGTAATTGAGGTAACCATCTGAATCAATGTACTCTTGGTTTGTCTCTAAAAAACCGGTTAGAACCCCTATGTTGTAAAGCAAATCTTTGGAGAAGAGGGGCATGTCCTCAACAAAAAGGATGGTGTTATCGGATATTGCTTTAGAAAAGCTTAAAGATAAAGAAACCCCGTGTCCGTAAAAGGGGTCTTCCCTAAAAGCGTTGAGATATTGATCCCAGTTAGATAGTGTTCCGGTTAGATTGTTATAATCACCATCTGTAGTTCCTTCTCCGATAAATAGCATTCTTTGATATCTGTTGATCTCCCAATACCGCAAAGTTAGAGCACTTTGAATATCTAAAAGATCGGGTAGATCCATACCGAATTCAATCCCACTTCGGTCGATAACGCTCGTTTGATAAAAACCACTGTATTTTCCGGGGCCGGAGTTTGGAGAAGCATTTAAAAACTTTAATAAATCGTTGGAAGCCTTGATGGTTTGAGTGTGTTCTTCGAATGCGAAGACATGAAATTTCTCGCCTTGGAAACCTTTCTTATTAATTGAACTCGTTTCTAAGTTAAGGTCTTTAGAGAAACCCCCAGGGAGAGAAGTTGTGATAAATTCTAGAATATCTAAGCTACGGGATATTTTCCCCTTATGCTTTTTATTCAGAAGTTTGATTGGAAGTAAATTACCCCTTACTTGCATTTCGCTTTGGCTAATTATTTTTGTTGAACGGGCTGAAGTTGATTGGGCTAAGATAAGGACTAAAGTTAGACAGAATAAAACACCGAGAAGATAATTAAGGACAGCAGAGGATTGTTTACCTCTGCTGTCTTGAAGGTTAGAAATTGATAATCGCTTCATGGCTACCATCGGGGTAGAAAACATGCGGGACTCCGTTGTACATTTTAATCGAAGCTAAGAGCCTTCTGCCATCATAAATCTTACCCACTTCTGTCTGCCGGAAATCTTGTTCGGTGTTTAAGTTCATGAAAATTTCAAGCTGTTGCTCGTCACGGAGCACAATATCGATTTTTGATTCTTCTATGATTTCACCGTAAGAGTCGACGGTGTTAGTGAAGATAGCCTCTCCTTTGAGGTAATGAATGCCAAAGGCGTAGTCAATCTCTACTGTGCCCTTGGATAAAGTGGGTAGATCACCTTTCAGCTTTAGCTCTACCTTAGGTCGATTAGGTTCTTGGATAAATCCGTCAAATTCTGCTTTTAGCCCCACCATTCGATCGCCCTCATCATAAAACTCCGCATTGGTCCAATCATAGCTGAATCTACCTTCAGCGAGGGTGTTTTTAGCCGATGTGCTTAGTTCTTGATACGATCCGAAAAAAGTGGCATTTTTGGGCACAACTGTGTCAACTTTGTAGTTCGCAACTAAGTTTGCCTCCAACTCACCTGTTATTAAGGCAATTCCGGGTAATTCCATTTCGCCTTTGAACTGAACTTCAGTTGGCATATAGGGAATTTCCCAATGTTCCAATTCGTATCGTAATTCGGCATATTGAAGATCAAGGTTACCATTTAAATTGATCACCGAGGAGTTAAATGCACCATCTAATTGCACTTTTTGCTTCTCCAGATCTAAGGATAGTTGTGCATTGGCATCTACCCGACCGAAGCCATGTACTTCGAACCAAGCATCTGCGGACATGGTTGAGGCGGTGAAGAAAAGTTCCTCCGGCGGATTGCCATAATCGTATACTAGAAAATCAACCCAATCGTTGTAAATTCTGGGGTCAACAACATCTATTTCCACCAGTCCTTGTCCTTTTGCCACAATTTTCCCGCTTCTTTCGTGAGTTAAGGTGAAGGCGAGACCAATGAGATCCTGTTTGCCCTTTTCCCAATTCTCAAGAAAGTCCTTAATTTCTATTTCGTAAACTACGGTATACCACTCATACCAGTCATCTAATGTATAGTACTCCGCGGAATACATTAGCACCGCGTTTTCCTCATCATAGTAGAACTCAAAATCGTAATCTTCACTATCGAGGGGCTCCATGATAGCGTATGTGAGGCTTCCCAGTTCATCGCTAAAGGGGAATAGGGCCTTTTCGAGGTGGACGTTGAGC
>JAAZML010000152.1 GCA_012798835.1 Clostridium sp. | reverse complement strand
AGAACAATAATAGCGTTAAGCTATATGCAAAACTTCCGGGGTGGTTTAAAATAGCAACACCAATAGGTGCTTACAATCCTGACTGGGCTGTACTAATTGAGGTAGATGGTAAGGATAAATTGTATTTTGTATTGGAAACTAAGGGAGATACAATGTTTGATACCCTAAGACCAACAGAGGAGGCAAAAATAAAGTGTGGTAAAAAACACTTTGAAGCTTTGGGCAATAAAGTAGCCTTCGAAGGTATAGACAGCTTTAATGATTTCATAGAGCAAGAAGTGGTCATTTAAGGAAGAATGAAAACTAACTGCTATTCAATCTTTAACTAAAAATGGCGGGGGGGGAAATATGTAATATAAGATATAAAAGAGTACATAAGGGAAGGACTAGACAGCCCAAATGCTGCAGGGAATGTACTTATAAAGATTGTTAAAAGTTACGAAAACCCCATCTATCACACTTGTGACATGGTGATAGGGCAGATGTCTATATCGTAAAACTGGTAAAAGCCCGATGGAGAGAATCTTTCACCGAGAGCCATCATCAATGATCCTGAAATATTTATTTACATCAGAGATCTTGGGGATAAACCCGGAGATTTGGGTGTGGTAGTTATAGGGTTTTCATGACCATGTACTGCGGCTATTTTTTGTTTTGAAACCTTTCGCTTTCCGATAATATAAGTGGGAATGAATTTTGCTATGCGTCAGATGGCAATGTCAGATGCTCCTTTCATTGGCCTGAGAAATCCGGATAGAACATTGCCAATTTGGTAGCGAAGGTGTGCTGAAATGCAATAAAACAGTTGAACGGGGGGATTAGTAATGCCATTTATCATTGTACGGCAGGATATCACAAAAATGAAAGTCGATGCAATCGTTAATGCCGCCAACACCGAACTGCGAATGGGCGGTGGGGTTTGCGGAGCAATATTCAAAGCAGCCGGTGTGACACAACTTCAGGCTGCCTGCGATAAACTCGCTCCGATTAAGACAAGTGAGGCAGTTATCACGCCGGGATTCGACCTTTCGGCAAAGTTCATTATCCACGCAGCAGGCCCGGTTTATAGGCAGTGGAACAAGGAGCAGAACGAGCAACATCTTCGTGCTGCCTATTCGAATGCGTTAAAAAGAGCGGTTGAAAACAAGTGTGAAAGCATAGCATTTCCGCTTATTTCAAGCGGCATTTATGGCTATCCAAAAGATGAAGCGCTTCAAGTAGCTACCTCGGCAATTCAAGATTTCCTTGCTGACCACGATCTTGATGTAACACTTGCGGTGTTTGATAAGTCAGCGTTCACTATCAGCTGCGAACTGCTCGGTGCGGTTAAAAGTTACATTGATAAGCATTATGTTGTTGCTCATCAAATAAAGCGGCGACAATTGCTTGATATAGAGGAGAAAGCCTTAGATGAAGCAAACGAGGATGTTACTAAATACAACGAACCTATTTTCGAAGAGATGCTCTCTTCGTCCGTAAGGGCATCTGTCCCGCTTGATGATTTGATTGAAAGCCTCGATGAGCCTTTCTCAAAGATGCTCCTGCGCCTTATTGATGCCAGGGGAATGACGGATGTTCAGGTTTATAAACGTGCCAACCTTGATCGCAAGTTGTTCTCTAAAATTAGAAATAACAAAGGATATATGCCAAGTAAGCGCACTGCCATAGCCCTTGCTGTTGCACTGGAATTATCGATCGGCGAAACCGATGGCTTTTTGGAGCGTGCAGGTTATGCCCTGTCCCATGCCGTTAAATTTGATGTTATCGTTGAATACTTCATTACAAACGGCAAGTACGATGTTTTCGAGATAAATGAAGTGCTGTTCGAATACGATCAGCCTTTGTTGGGAAGATGATAGTCATAAAAGTTCTTGTATGGGAGATTAACTGTGCCATTGGCGGCAAGCATGGGAGGCAATATTTAAAATCGCTTTTTGCAAAGAAACCGAATTACGATATTTTAATACTAACAGGATTCTGTCGGATTAATTTGTCGCTTTCCAAGCGACCTAACTTCCTACGGGAATTGTTATCCTTAAGTTACATTAAATCTTAGGGAGGACAAGGAAATGAAAAATGGATTAACTGAACTGGTATTCATACTTGATAAAAGTGGCTCAATGGGCGGTCTTGAAGCGGATACCATTGGTGGGTACAATTCAATGCTTAAAAAACAACAGGCAATAAAGGGTGAATGTCACATTACAACGGTGCTATTTGATAACAACTATGAACTGCTCCACGATCGTATTGACCTTAAGGCGGTCAGTGCTATTACGGAGAGGGAATATCAAGTTGGCGGATCGACTGCGCTTCTTGATGCAATCGGCAGAACGATTCACAAGATTGGCAACGCCCAGAAGCATACAGCCGACGACTACCGTGCGGAAAAAGTGATGTTTGTTATTATAACAGACGGCGAAGAAAATGCCAGCCGGGAATACTCTGCCGAAAAGGTAAAAGCGCAGATAGAGCGACAGAAGGCGAATTATGGATGGGAATTTATTTTTCTTGGCGCAAATATCGACGCAGTAGAAACCGCAGGGCGTTTTGGGATTTCGCCCGACAGAGCGGTTGACTATATTGCCGACAGCGAAGGAACACAATTAAACTATACAGTAATGGCACAGGCAGTAGCGACATTTCGCGATGCGGGAACCGTTGACGGGGCCTGTTTTGAGGAAATCCGTAAGGATGTGAAGCGGCGGGGGGGCGTAAAAGTGTATTGTGATAAATTGAATTCTTCCAAAGCACCTGCCAAATCGTCAACGAGTAGCAAATCAGAAGGTATGTTATAAATAAATAGGGACTTGTAAGAACCTTTGCTATTTTGATCCTCCGATTTATATTCGATTTTGAGATTATAAAAAGAAACGGGATAGCCTTTTTGCAAAACAACATCGCCAACAGAAGTTAAAACTTCGGCAGCTTTTTCATATGATACATCTTTGTCCATAATATCTACATTAACAGAAATGGGTAGTGGGGGATTCATTATATCAAGCACCATGCCATGTGTTAAAAGACCCGTTTCAAATGCATCTTTTTCGAAACTGAAGCTGCCATGGATAATTTCAAAAGGCAGTTCGTTTTCCAAAATTCCCCTCCCCATTTCTCGAAGCTCAAGGTCGAGTCTGATCCAAGTGTTAAATCCATTTTGGACGTCAGATTCATAGCTGTCATAGTTAAGCTTGCCGGATCTTGATAAAGACAGGTAAAAGTTTAAGTCTGCGCTTTCCTGTGAAGTGATTTTAACGTAATAACCACCGCTTTTAAAATCATACTGGGCTTTTTCAACTTTATAGTTCATACCGTTATAGTTTTCTGAAATATATTTCTTTGCCGTATTTTGAGCCCTAAATTTGGAAATGGGGTTGCCTAAAAAACCGTCTGCAAACAGCAATAAAACACCAATGATTGCAATTCCGGCAACAGCTGCCCCTACCCTAAGAATTTTTTTCATTTGGAAACCTCCTTTTTAAATGCAAAATGTAATAAAAAGGCTACGACTATACCTACAACGCATAGCCCGGCATAAATAACACCCCACCATAGCGATGCAATCAAACCGCCAACCGCTAATACGCGATGTTCAGCATAAATAATTATGAAATGCCAAAGATATGCTGCCATAAGAACGAACAGAGCAACAAAAAATGCTTTATTTTTTAAAAAGATATATGAAACAGTTCCTATAGTGGGCATGAGTAAAATGTTGAAGAACATATTTTGGCTAGTTGCCAAGCCGATACCAAACAATGTGCTCAGTGCAATTATCAACACAACAATAAGTTGGAGTTGCTTTTTTATCTTATTTGTTACGACTTTGGCATCTATATTCGTGTCGAGCTGTACTTCTTCGTTCCACACTAATGCGCAATCTTTGCAGCCATTGATATGCTCTTTAACGAGCAGACGACTATCGTCGCTTGCAATGCTGTCCTTGACAAGCGGTATTAGGTCCATGCAGGTATTGCAGGTTATATCAGTCATAAAAGTACCCCCTTTTTTTCAAAATTGCTCTGATTTTGCTTCTTACCCTAAAATCAATTACTCTTGCAGAGCTTTCAGATATTCCGTGCTTTACCCCAATTTCATAAAATGAATATCCGTCCGCTCTTAAAAGTACAATACTTCGATTTTTTTCGTTTTCCTTGTCGAGCAGTTTATGTACCCCCCGGATAAGCTCAGCAGTAATGATACTTTGCTCTAAGTTTAGCTTATTTTTCATGTATACCTCGACGAAGTCATCACTTGTAAGTTCTTTCTTTTGTTTTCGGAGGTGCTCATACCACTTATATCGAGCAATGGAAAAAAGCCAGGTTTTAATATCAGAGTCACCCTTGTATGCGGCAATAGACTTGATTGCACCAAGGAATGTTTCGGATGTTAAATCTTCCGAAAGGGGTTTGTCATGTGTAATGCTTATGAGATAGGCATATACATCGTTTTTATATTGCCGGTACAGATTTTGTATTGTAATGTCAGCCATGATTTTCCCCCTTCCATTATAACTTGTATTTTGCGTGCGGGAACTCAAAAAACAACATATATATTGACAATACTATTTATGGTATGATAAAATGTGAATGTTTTTACTTTTTGTTGAAAATAAAGCTTAAAAAACAAAAGTATTTTGGTACGGAAAGGGGGGCTCAGGGAAAGCAATCAATAAAGAAACAGCAAAGATGTACTCTAAAAAAGCTACTTAAGTTAATTACAAATTATATTGGTTTCTTATTTTGAGGGGGATTAAAATGTATAATAAAATTGCAGTACCTGTAGTTATTGTTGTTATGCTGGTGCAAATGCTGGCAGGTGGAATAGTTTTTGTGGACAGCTTTGCAGTATCAGCAGAGGCAGAAGAAAATAATGTGCAATTTAGTGATATTTCAGGCCACTGGGCAGAAGATTCTATAAACTATTTAGCAAACAAAGGATTAATAAAAGGATATACCACCGATGGTGGAGTTGTTGCAAAACCGCAAGAACGTATAACAAGGGCTGAATTTTTGACAGTATTGCTTAATTCAAAACCCGATGTTGAATTTACAAATGAAAATGTAAAAACGTTTACTGATGTAAAAGAAGGGGAATGGTATAAGGATATAATTAACAAAGCTTCAAGCCTTGATATTTTATCAGGATATCCCGATGGTTCATTCAAACCCAATAATCCAATTACAAGAGCAGAAATATCCGCCCTGGTTATGAAATTTAATAATTGGGATGCGGGGGATATTGATCCCGGATCAAAATTATTTTCGGATGTTAAAGAAGGTGATTGGTATTTCACACCTATAATAGTTTGCAGCTCAAAAAAAATAGTAAATGGATACCCGGACGGAACTTTTGTTCCCGAAGGTTTTGCATTAAGGGCAGAAGCATTTGCGTTACTTGCCAATTATGTTAAGATTTATTCACATTCAGAGTTGGAGAATTCGGCTCCGGTAGTTGAAAACAAAGAAATAGAAATAAGTAATTTAAATTCAACAAGTGTAACCCTAAATTGGTGTAAAGCCTTTGACGACAAGACAGCCAAAGAAAATTTAATGTATGCAGTATATTTTTCAAAGGAAGATAACATCTCTGACATTGAAGATATCCCCAAGAATGGGACATTACTTAATAGATATGAAAAAGATATAGAATTAAAAGAGATAAGGGGATTAACCCCGGGGGATACATATTATTTTAACGTTGTGGTTAAAAATGACAGTGATAATAAAACAGCATACAATTCAATAAAGATTGTTTTTAAAAAAAGTTCGCCAAATACACAGACAGAATCAGATGATTCAAAGGTGATT
>JAAZML010000015.1 GCA_012798835.1 Clostridium sp. | reverse complement strand
TGCTCATCACACTTCCTTCAGATTCCACGTCGCCGTGGACACCCTTGTGCTTGGCTAATGGTTGGCAACTGCCAGCCCCCATAGCGGACTTTCACCGCCAAGTTACGCGCCATGCATGGCGCACATGCAAAACATATAGTTTGTTCCAAACTATAGTTATTGTGTCTCTTTTAAATCATTTAAGTAGTCAATTAAATCGGAGGCTTCTTTCTTCGTAAGGTATTTACTATCTTGCTTATGATATCTATCATGTATAATTTGTTTCATTTCTTCTTCATTTATAGACATAGAGCTGTATATAGCATATATTGCTCGTCGCTGAGGTTCAGTAATGGAATCGCCTTGTTCAGAACCCCCAGGGACTTCCTGTGATTTAATATCGACTGGACTGTCTGCAATCCTCTCCCCTTCTTCCAACTCAGGCGCAAACTGGGTACCGTAACCTAGGGCAGCCAGAGCACGCCCATAGGCTTTCGTATATGCCTTTTCTATGTAATCATGAAAGTCATCGCCAGTTTCAGATCCAACCCCTACTTCGGTATTACCTTTGCTATCACTTACCTGAAGTTCAAAATACGCAAACCGATCATTAGGATTAATAGTTTTATCAAGTACTATGGTTTGAGTGTTTTCTTTGTTTTCTTGGCGAAACCATACCATCCGCCATTTGATTTCTAAATAGTCCGCATACTGGGTTTCCCATGTATTGGTTCTGGGATTCCTTCTTCTTAAAGGCAGTTTGGTTAAATGTTCTTCAGGATTAAATAGAATTTTCCCCATTTCAAAATCCCCTATAAAAATAAATTCAGCGTTGGCTGTAAGTTTAGTATGTGTAAAAGAGATAAAATGTTTCATCGATCATCCTGGTAAAAAAAACAAAGGGGTTAATGCCCATTGAAATAATAAGCATTAACCCCTGAAAATGGCATCTGTTTTTATCAATTAATTATTATGATTTAATAAAAGTTTCTTCTAGCTCCTTAGTAAATCAGGGGCGGGCTACAGGGTCTATTTTTCGTTATAGACGTAATCTAAAGATTTAAATAAGTGTTTTGCATTAATGGCCCTTTCTTCGATGCGACCACAATCCCTGCACATATATTTGATTGTCTGGGTAAACCCAGCCATACCATCAGGTCGTGTTCCACTGAAAGTGCCCTTTGTTCTCCCCTGAACCATAGTTCCATTACATCTTGTACAAATAAGATTAGCAGACATAACAATCCTCCTTATATACAGTAATATATACTAATGTATATTATGCAAATTTACAGCTAAAGTGATAAATAACAGAAAAAAAAAGAGTCACTGCGAAATCGCTGTAACCCTTGATACTGGTGCCGGAGACCGGAATCGAACCGGTACGGTTTTTTTGAAACCGCAGGATTTTAAGTCCTGTTTAGACATAAATTAGTTTACTGTAGGAAACATTATGAAATGGCTACTTAGATACGCCTTGATATATAAGGATCTTATCATAACTGTGTTTTTAAAATAGATATAATTGTTTACGATGGTAAACATATAAAAAACAAAAACCAACATAGCCGTCAATTTAGCCGTCAAATTAGCCGTCAAATATTTCACTTATTATGGTAGCTGTTGTAAAGAAATTGGCCAAAATTATTTATTAATTATATGGAAAGCACTTGAACAGGATTCGGGAAGTCTCAGACCCAATTCTCTTCACTAAGAAAAAGAAGCCCTCTTGAAATGGGGGGGTTCAGCTGGGTTTCGCACTATTTGATATGCATGGCAATAATTCAGCGGGTAGCCCCGCATAAAAGTAGAAATATCATTTCTTATGCGGGGACTGCCCTATCGTGGGGAGTAGCGTTCGCATTTCCCCTAAAATAATTTATGTATCCCTTCCAAATATTATACTGGATTATGGACAAATAAAAACAGAAGAGTAGCATTCGCATTTCTTCTGTCATATTTGTGGGGAGTAGCGTTCGCATTTCCCCGGGTAGATTTTCTCTTGTGTTTAAACAATAGCATACTTTTATGATAAGGTCAATAACTATTTTTCCCAGCAGGTAGGCAATATTAAGGAATTATTTTTAATCCGAAACGGTCAGCTCTGCCGAGACCCCCATCATATAGTTTGTTCATAATATGGTGATGAAGGGTATAATTTTTCTGCTTTTTACCACTCGTGTGGCGAGCCAAGGGATTAGGGATAAAGTCCGCTACTTGAATTCCGGCGTTATTATCTGACTTAAAAGGAAAGCTTATTGTTGCTAGTCTTTCCTGGATGGCATTTTTATCATAAAATAATGTACCTGTCGCCTTCAAAGTATGGTAATGGTTTTGCAACCTCCGGTTCTCCTTTGGATTGCGAGCCTCGATCAAAATGGATCCTATGCCGTTTTTATTCTCTAAAAAGTGCATAAAGTTTTCCATAATTACCTGCAGGCCGATAAAATATTCATCCCGCTTATAGTCGCTGTTATAAAGTTTATGGTAATCTGCACAGTCTATTGCTACTCCCATAGTGGCGAATAAATCAGGGGTGGCAAACAATTCTTTCATCAGGGCCCAGAACTTTTCCCTTTTCTTTTTTTGCCTCATTAAACTGTAAGGTGCCTTTTCTGCCCTTCTTATCTCTATCTCATGGAGGATGACTTCCCTATCCCCAAACACTTCATCTTTTATCATATTTATGTATGGAATTATTTCCTTATCATACACTTCTTCCTCTATGATACAGCCCGCCAGGCAAAAATACTTAAATACATTGCTGGGATGCAATTCGTCTAAGAAAAGATAGTAATTTTTCATATATTCCCCCACTTAATCGTTGCCCATCAAAATTAAGCCCCTAATTTTTTCGTACTGCTACTGTCTATATATCACCTTTGCGCCGATTACATTCCCGGCAAAGCATTTGACAATTTTTTGTTTCAGTTTTTCCGCCTCTACTCCAAGGCGTTATATGATCTGCCTCCATCTCTCTAAAAGAAAATTCTTCTTTGCAGATTTTGCATATACCCTTTTGTTTTTCAAAAACCTGTCTTTTTTGACTTTCTGTAAAGGCTCGTATATTTAGATGTCTCTCCTTGCGGGTTAGAACATAGGGATATATTCCCCGCTTATTTGTGACATCATCATCCATCATAAGAGTTTGGATTTCTTTCTCCAGTTTTTCAGTGTCATACATTTCACCCTTGAATTCGTCATATAGTCCGCCCCAATCGAGACCTTTCATTTCTTTTCTACGGGTGGTAAAGGTGAATTCCACCCATTCGATAACATTTCTAAAATAGAACCATAATTCATTGGCATTAGGATCGTGCTGGTGGATAGACATATATTTTTCAATTTCTCCATTGGCTATCCACTTTATAGCAGTTTCTAAGAACTCTTGGCGTATAGGTGAGCCTCTTACATAATCCTTTGCCAGCAAATAGGCAGCGCAATTTGTTTTACTAAATCTTAGTTTGGCATCGGACAGCCATGGGCCTGTATAGGTTGCATTTCGAAGCTCTTGGTCGGTGAGCCTTTCTCCAGCGATATTGATTATCCGAAACCAGTCCATTTTTTCTTTATCATTACCTTCACAAAAATAAATCATCAGCTTATAATTTAGGATCTGCTCCCTTTCAACATCTGTAAGGTTATGAAAGGCACGATTGTCTATAGAAAAATCCCCTATCACATATTGGCAAAAACTAATTGTCCTTTGTTGGCCGTCCAGGATTTCAAAGGTTCCGTCTTCATTCTTTACCCAGTACATAACGTTGAGGGGGAAGTCTTTTTGGATGGTATCGATAACGGCATTTCTCTTTTTCTCATCATAGATGAATTCACGCTGATATTTTGGGCGGATATTTAGTCGTCCTCCATAGCCTACTACACCCTCTTCGGCGTTATCAATATAACCCTCTACCACTTCATGGATTGTGATTTCATGGAGTTCGATTTTCATTGTGATTCTCCTATTCGCTTTATTATAATTCTAGCATAGGGTACAACTACTTCTTCACCTTTCATCATATATAAATCACCGTCAACAACCCCACGTTTCTGTACTTCCCTTCGGTATTTCCTATGCTTTGGTTTATAGGGTTCTACACCGATTTCCAAGCCCGAAGATGCAATCCCTAATCCAATGATTTTAAATTGGTCTGGATTAAATTTGTCCAGGAATGTAATAGGGACTCCCATTTCTCCATCATAATCATAAGGTATCTCTGCTACCCTGTTAACATTTATAGCATTATAATTTTCGTAGGTAGGATATTCATTGGATGAATAGTTTTTGTATAAAGTTATATTTTGATGGCGTTCTTTGAAATCCAGATTTGTAAACCATCCGACATTCCCCATGCTTCTCCACTTTTGACCGAATTCATCTACCCAATACCTTGTTTTTCGGGGCTTGTAATAATTTGGAACTTTAAACACCATATCCCCACTATTATTGCCTAGCCACACCTTACCTTCTTTAAGCAATTTAAATGTTTCTTTATATGTAATAGCATTCTTGCTTCCAATTATTATAAAACTTTTATCATATTCTATCAATTGCGCTACATATTCACGGAAAAGTGAAAAGGGTGGATTTGTAACTACAATATCCGCTTCTTTTAGTAGTTCAATACATTCTCGGGAACGAAAATCTCCATCACCTTTTAGTAGGGTTAAAACATTTTTTCTATTTTTAAGCAGGTGTTCTACATCAAATAGATCAATAGCGCCGTCTTTATTTTCGTCCCTTACTTCGTTAATTTCCACCTTATATGGCTGTGTATCGTGAAAGGTTTCATCTTCTAAGGATTCTACATCGAATAAGGATAGCTGCCCCCCGGCGACTGGGGAGTCTGCGTAGCAGGTGGTAATAAGCTTCTTAAGGCCTAGGAAATTAAAATTCATGGCGAAAAATTTGAAGAAATTACTCTCATAGGGATCATCACAATTGCATAGGATGACTTTATCTTTAAAATGGTCTCTATAATATCGCATCTCGGCTTCTATGTCGGAAAGCTGGGTATAGAATTCATCTTCTTTGTTCCTCTTTGCTCGGTCTAATGTTCTTTCGGACATTTATCCCAACCCCACTTGAATAGAATATTTTTACAATATCTATTATAGCATAAAATCCTGTCCAATTGGGAAGTCGTTCTTGTGTTTTGGCATATTTGATTGTATTTTGGTGTGTTTTAGGATATCCATGGGGGCTGTTCCCTTTGGTTTTCTTTTATGGGTTCATGGGATCTGCAATATCTAATATATCTTGATTTAAGGTCTCTGCATACTTTCGGGTGGTGGATATATCAGCATGACCCATGACCCGCTGGATAACATCCAAGCGGGTGTCTTTGGCTAATAGCTCGGTGGCGAAGGTATGACGGAGGCGGTGGACATAGAAGTGGATGCCGGTTCTATGCTTTATCCTTCTGGCGTGATCTTGGAGGGTGCGGCGGGATACTCTGAAGACTGTTGTATCTTGGGGGAGATCCTTTATGTACTCTAAAAGAGCCCTAGCGGTGTCGGGGTCTACTACGGGAACCTTTCGGGGTTTGCCGCCTTTGGCGTTCTTAATAAAGAGGATCACTCGTTGGTCCTCTATTTCTATATCCTTTGGGACAAGGGCAGCAGCTTCACCTACCCGGATCCCGGTATAGAGCATGGTTTTAAAGGCCAGTCTTATGTGGGGTTCTTTTTCTTCCAGCATCCCTAAGACTATGGTCTTTTCTTCTTCTGATAAGGGGGCGGGGAATCTGGGTTTTTCCCGAACCCGAAGGTTTTTAAGGATTGGGTTTCCGGGGATCAATTCTTCTTCTAAGAGAAATTCATAAAAGGATCTTAGGGTGCCAATCATGGTATTTATGGTTTTGCCGGAAAGCCCGGCGGAATAAAGATATCCCCGATAACGTTTGGCCTGGGCGGGGCGGAGGGTAAGAAAGTCGGTGTTTGTTTTAAGGCACCAGCTGCAGAATGTGCGAAGCTGGAGCCTGTAATTTTGGACTGTATGAGGGGATCTGCCCTTTATTTCAAGATCCTTTAAGAATGATTTTATTTGTGTTTGCAAAAAGCCTTTCCTCCTTCACATTGGCTAATGTTCACTACATAGTGCTTTCTATACCCTGTACCACCCCCGAAGGTGAAGCAAAAAAAATTATTGGCAAAGTTTATCTATAGATTGGGCAAGGCCGCTGATAGCCTTCTCTAAGCCGGCGATTTTCTGTTCCATTCTGACCAAAAGATATACGGCAATGATTATGGGGAATCCGTAGTTTGCGATTGACGTTAAAACTTCTTCCACACTCATATCATAAGCTTAAGTCAAAGGTTTTCAGCAATACATCCGGACCCTTGACTTCCTCTCCTTGGGATCTCGCTATATTATCCCCGCATAGTTTGCAAAGGTCCAGATCCCCCACGATCCGTTCTCTGTCGTCTATGTCTAAAATCATTGCTTTGTAATAAATATCTCTAACCCTTTTACAGGTTGAGCATTTGGCCATCTTTGGGTAGCGCAGGTTTTTTATTTCTATATATTCATTCAAATTTTCTTGTCTCCTTTCAAAGAATTAAAAGGGGAAGGTTGCCCCTCCCCTTCGGGTCAGGTTTACTAAAATAGAATGTCAGTCTGAGTAGTAGCAACAACATATGCCCGGCCGACTGATACAAGATCCGCCCTGTTAAAGAGCTGTTTGTCTATAGCCAGATCCATTACGTCCTGGACATCTTCCGGCGTTATGTCTTCCCTTGGATCAGCTATACGGATACTAAACTTTTTGCCGGCGGAATCTACAAATTCCATAACCAAAACTTTAGTTTGCATATTTACCCCCCTTTATTGTTATTTTTAGTCGACTAGTCCTCTTCATATTGTTTCTTGGTTGTACGGATGATGGAGATTACAGGGTTTTTCTGTAAGTCGATGAGAGCATTTAGAAATTCGTAAAGGTCTTCATCATCGGCGTTGGGTTTAACCCCGCTAAAAGTTCTGGTGGTGGTTACGTCCTTTCCGTCTTCATTTACCCCCAGATGAAACCTGATGGAGCCGGAACTGTCTAAGTCATTGACTGCTAGAGCCATGATTACACCTCCTTTTGAATAGATTTTTCATGTATATTTATATTGTAAAATAGGGATTATGCAATATCCATTGCGTAAAATACATAAAATGGGTATATTCAGGGGGTTTTGATGGTTTCCCCTCCCCGTTGATGGCGGGGAGGGGTTGGGGTGGGGTTCAGACGGTAGGAACGCCAAAGATAATCCCCATAGCAAAGGTTTAAAGACCCCCAAAGATAATCTAAAAGAAAAGCCGTTGAGAGATGACCCTGGCAGCAGTCGTAGTAGCAGCGCCTGTGGGCCCTGTGGGTATGCCGACATAAAAGCATTTCTATTATGGGGATATCCACAAGCCCATAGGGGGCCAAAGAGGGATGACCATGATAAAGATATCGAAGACACTAAACAGATACCTTACGGGAATGACCGGGGGGTAGTAGCAGTCCCTGTGAACCCTGTGGGTATGCCGACGGAAAATGATGATTGCCGTGTCAAAGTGTATGGGAGATTAATTAAATAGACAAGTGTAGATATCCAATAAAAACTGATATGGGTATATCCACAAGTACACAGGGAACCCGAAAGGAATGACCCTGATATGGTTTACGGCAAAGCGACTAAAAAGGCGCTGGATAGATGTGCCATACTCCCTACCCGCTGATGACGGGGAGGGTTGGGGTGGGGTACTGACAGTAGAACCTACAGGGATAATCCCGAAATCTCCGCCTCTACGGGGTACCCTTTGAGGTAAAAGGAAAGGCGCCCCGGAGAATTTGCTATATAGCCTTTTGCCTCAAAGCTGTGTCTCTTCCCCTCTCCCTATCCCCCCGCTAAGTTCCTGTCCTTTTAGTCAAGGGCAGGGGTGAGGGTTGGGGGGTTCTTCGGGGGGAGAGAGAGGGGAAGGGAAAGGGAAGCGTGAACGGCCATAGGGCGCGACCTGCAAAGGGCTTAAGAGGCTGACCCACAAGCGGGCCGGGCTAGCCATTAAGGATGACCTGCAGAGCAGCCAGGCGGTAACCCGGGAGGCGGGGGCTTTAAAAGCCCTCGAAGCAGGGAAAAACCATGAGCCGTATAGTGAGGGGCTACTCCCTCCATGCCCCGAATAGGTGAATTGTCTTTTCCATCCCTAGTGCTGACTGAACTCTAGCGGGTACCTTTTAAACGCTCCTATACAATAAAAAACGGGCTTCCGCTAGTGTGCAGGACAGCCCCCCTTTGAGCGACCCTAATGAGAAGGCTCTGCAGAAAGACCCTGGATAAAAGACCCTATAGGGGCGGGCTTGGATGGCCAGTCGCAGGTGTGGGAATAGAATAACGTTTGGGTATAATTAGAGTGGCCATGTTGCCCGCCGACCCTAAAAGCAAATGACCCAATAGCAGATGCTAGTTTGCCCTAAATCTTTTTAAATGGCCTCATAGGGGCGGATAGGCTTTGGAGAACCCTAAAGTATCTTAAAGGGGAATATCTTTTGGATATGACCTTTAAAATAACCTTAAAGCAGATTCCAAAGATATTTAGACCCAAGAGAATAAGACCCTGTTTAAACTCCAAGCCTGAAGCCGACCAAATACGCCCCATATCCTAGGGCAAGCAGCATTGACCATAAAGATAAAGACCCCAGATCAAAGCCCACCGAAGACCACTACAAAGACGGAAGTTATGGGCTGGAACTCCGGTAGACAGGCGAACATAAAAGTAATGGTAGACAGATCCAATACAAGACGTGGGGATTTTTAATAGATGAAGAGGTGTGCCAGCCGACCCTAACGCAAGATAAAATCATGAACCGTATAATGAGGGGCTACTCCCCCCATGCCCCGAATAGGGAATACATTTTATCTTGCCCCCATTTGGGCGGGCTTGGATGGCCAGTCGCAGGTGTGGGAATAGAATAATGTTTGGGTATAATTAGAGTGGCCATGCTCCCCCCAGACCCCAGGGATTTAATTTACAATAATTTATCCTATGGCTACATTTTATTAGATTCTTTGTTTTGCACTTTTTCAAACATTACTACCATTTCTTTTATACCTTTGTTTATATTATAAACTTTTGATTTTAATGGGCTATCTTTTTTATATTTAACATCCAAAATGTAATCGTGTATCGTATAAAAATATTCTATTAATCTCGCTTCATCAAAATTAACCTGTATATGATCAATAAGATAAGCTCTAATACAAAAGAATATGATATAGAAATATATAGTCATGTCCAATCCGTGCTTTAGCCTCTCTGGTTTGTTTTCATAAGTAAGGTAATGGGAATACCAGTCTCTTGTTTTAGTTATTTTATCTAAGAATTCCATTCCGTTTACTTCCAGTAAAGGCAAAATTCCAAAATCAAATCTTCTATGATAGTTAAAAAAGTAATTTTTTAAAATACCATATATATGGGGTTTGTACTTTTCAACTGTGCTTTTTTTACCTAATGTAGCCTTTAATTCCGCTCTTAATTCTGAATATATATTTTTGTCAGTCAATCCTTCAATTGAATGTAGTAATAGTACAATTTTATGGTCAGCAATTACTGATTCATATTTATTAGATATCAAGTACTCTATGCTTGAAATTGACATATGCGGAATCCTTCTATAATTGGCAAGAACCTTTTCGGTGATTGTGGTCTCATCAATATTGCATAAGATTGATGCCTCCTTTAGAAAAGTGATGCTTGTACTATATTTTGCTTTCAGATTTGTAATATCCCTTACTTCGTTATTAACCGCTAGTTGTTCTAGTTTAGGATATCCTCCAATATACAAGAAAAAAAGTGATATTATCTCTAATAAGAGTTTTTCCAATATTTCTGGAGGATCAAATCCGGTAATTTCTATATGTAATTTTTGACCATTAACATTAAATGCTAAATAGCTATTTTCTATTTCTGTTTCAAACTGTTTAACATAAGATTTCAAAGAAAATGGATAATACATTATCGCTTCTAGAATATTCATAGAGGAACCCCCTATTCCAACAAGTACTACTTTATATTTTGCTTATAATAATAACATATAACTATACTATAAAATTTTATCCGATTCATCGAGGGGAATATCTATGTTGTAATTTATAAATACCTTGGCGAGGTTGATAGTATTAATAGCTATATCATATTTCCATTCTATAAGTGTTACCCCGTTTTCTACACATAGCCTTTTTTTTATCATATCGCGTTCTTGGGTTTCTCTAAGCCCCTTTTTACCGCCAAATAGGTCTATGGGTTTATAATGCTGTTCCCCCTGGTATTCAATCGCTATTCTTTCATTGGCTAAAAATATATCTAGACTTTGCTGATTGAGCCAAGGTGATCTATATTGATAGATAGCATCTGGAAAATGCAAACGAATCAGTTTGAATAAGGCGAATTCACTTTTCCATCTAACCTTATTCTCATCGTTTAATAGTGCTTTTAAATATAAGTCCTCTATACTCAATTCATATTCTATCAATACATTCTCTTCTAACGTACTAAAGTATTTAATCAGGCGACCATACCCATAGAAATCCCATTTCATATTATCCCAAACAGGTTTTATTTTAAAATAGAAGTCCCTTTTACTAATACTATCATCTACTGACATGATCCCAAATTCTAAAGCCAAAAATTTTATTATCTCCTCGTCATTGGAGAAATTATACTTCTTGTATAGATAATCGTATATTCTTTTTATTGAATCAAAATTTTTACTTAAGACATTTCGTGCATAATATTTGTATATCGCTGAATCAAAGCTTATTATTTTGATTATCTCTGCAATCTCATACCCAAACAATTTAAGCCCTGCTATATTATATTTAGACATTATATATAAAGCAAATTGTATATCTTTTAATCTTGCTCTATTAAATCCTGCTACATAGTTTTCAGTAACATCAAATGTAAAAAGATTCTCTATTCTTTCCAACAAGTCTGCAGTTTTCATAAATTCCATCAATACATGACAGCCGACACTATTATCAACAGAAAAATAAAAATAGATGTTATCTTTATCCAGGATCTCCCTTTTGGTAATTTCTATGTCTTTGAGTATCTTTTGTATTTTCCCACCCCTAGGGTGACCCCCGGCGTCTACCCATTGTCGTGAATTTATATGGAAATCATGATATTTACCAAGAAACTTCCCTTTCCCTGTTTTGTAATCAAATATATAGAAATCAAATGGTTCCCTTTCCCTATCGTTCCTTGTACAACAAATTATTAGTTTGTGAATATTATAAAGATAGTCGTATGAGTGTACATTATAGAATGAATGCTCTATTACCCCATTTTTGTGAACTAATATCTTATATGAATGAAAGTTATCCCCTGCTTTTACGACCTCATGGGAAACGACAATTATATCTCCTATTTCTTCTGGGTTATACACATAACCGTATTTGATAACAGAGTAGTTATCCTCGTTTTTAGATTTATAAAGAATCAAAGGTTCATAAGCTTGGTCTTCTATATTACGCTGAGTAAATAAGACATTTTCTATACTAAAGCAACCTGATCCTAATGAATAACATTTCAAATCAACTTTATCATAATCATACTTGTATTCATACTGATTGAATCCTCCCCTTACAGCGGTTCCGAGTGAGAGCCTTGTAATGCCGCATCTTTCTAACTTGTCCCCCATATCTATATAAAAAAATTTATATTTATGCGATGGATTATAATCGTAGGCAGGATCAATGAAAATATTTTTTCTGAATTCTCGCTCTATTTTATTTATTCTTACATCGTTTAATTTGACTTTATACATGGAATACCACCTATATTTAATTAGATATAGATATATACGAGAAATAAATATTTGCCAAACAGCCTATTGTAATCATTTTTTATCTTTAGGGTTATATACATAAGTTAATATATCATCAGTTCCATCCCCACCTAGGATTTCTATGTCTTCGAATATTTTAAGGCCTAATATCGTTGCGATTTCGCATGCCAGTTTTTTGTAATGTTCTATTGCAGATACCATATTCATCCTTGTAAAAAAACTACTGACCTTTTCGTTGGCTATACAGAAATCGGGGATATCCCCACCTTCCCCGATATATGATTTTTTGAAATGTATCATTGCATTTCTAACTTTTGTGATTGTTTTGTGGGTTTGCCAAAGGTGTGTGCCTATTATCAAAGATGTTTTTTGTCCAAACCAAAAAAATATTATTTCCATTTTTGTCTTAATATTTCTAGTTAATAATTCATTGCCATCATATTCCATGCAGGATAAAATGATTGTATTTAAAAAACTCTCTAAGAAACAATTTAGTTGGGTGATTACAATAAAGCCATTTTGGATATTATTTAACGTCTTTTCCAAATCTAAGAAAAGATCATCCGCAAAATTATCGTTAGTCATTTGCAACGAAAATTCATTTGCAATTTTCAATGATAACTTTTCCATACTCATGTAAAAAGTAAAAGCCATAGTTTCACTTCCCTTATAAGAATTTAATCCCATTATACCATAAAACGCTTATTCATTTGAGTAATACCCCCAGATGTCTAGGCTTTTGTATCTATGATCCTTTTTATCTTCTCTAGCTTTTCCTGTAACTCTTCATACATTTTCTTGTAATTTACTCTATCCTTTAGAAGCTCTGCTATCTTCCCTTGGGTTTTAGGGCCCACCTTTCCGTCAACTTCCAAATCATTTTCCTTTTGAAATAGTTTGACTGCTTCCACGGTAGCAGGGCCGAAACTACCATCAGCCCCATAGCCTTTCATAGGCTCCCCATACCCCAGTATTATTAGATCCTGTTGAAGTCTTTTTACCTCTGTTCCTTTATCCCCTCGTTTTAATGCTGCCATTGATTTTACCCCCATTTCCTTCTTTTCTTTATGTTCTTTACTCCCACCCGGATCGGCACCTGTTGGCTTTGCCTCTTTAATCATTTCTGCTTTGTTAAGGCTGGTTCCTGGGCAAGTCTTTGTAACCCCGGGACCTTCGTTGTGAAACTTGATATTTTTATAACCGAATTTATCCCCGTAATATTTTATAAGAGCCAATACGCTGTTTTTCTGTTTTCCTTCCAATATATCGTATCCGGAAGAATTGGAAGCACCCGTTCCGGGTTTATCGAAATTTCCCACCATTTCTACCGCCAAAGCCCCGGTATTCCAACCCTTAATACTGGCTGGTGTTTGATTAAAAGGTCTCCCCGTTACCCAAAGGCCGTCAGGCATTAGGGCTAGGTGATGGCCGATATCTTTCCAGCCCCTTGTCTTGATGTGATAGTTTCTCATACCTTGTTGCAGGCTTAAATGATTCTTTCCGTTAAAATCCTTATGTGTCGGTTTCCAAGTATGATGAATGTGTAATTGCCGAAATTTATATTTTTCAAGTTCGACTAATAGTTCTTCTGTTTTTAATATCTTGTCTGCCATTTTAATACACTCCTTTTGAATAATTTATCCTGACTTTAAGCCTTTTAGAGGAATAGATCTGTAGTTAGATGATGTCGGAATAAACATTTTCCTATCCAAGCTCCTTATCTAATTTGCCCTGATAAGGGATTCAGATAATATTTCAGTTACGCCCTCTGGGAATTTTGCAGGATCCTAAGATGCCGTTGCTTTAGCCTATGTTTTCCGGAATTGATGATCTTAAATAACCCTTCCAAATCCCCCTCGTCATAAAGCATCAGCATGGCCAAAGTCGGCCCTATCTGCTTGTTAACCCAATCCCTGATTTCTTCAATGGACTTATCCTCCGGCCTTTTAGTCAAAGTCAATTTATCCATGCTATCCACCAGATCAGTCCACCATTTTTCTGCTTCCCATCGGCTTTTGTTTTTGTCATTGCCGGGTTTTACAAAACGGATATACTGATTCAATATCCCGCTGATGACCCTGCCAACCCCTGTTTCAAAGAGTAAAATATTTTGTAGCACTTCGGCTCTGTCATCCTTTATTTCAAGCTCCATCCTATACCATTTGTCAGCCAGATCCTGATTCTGTTCCATGGCCTTATCGTAGATCCTAAGATACATTTTTGATGATCTAGAACCGATGGAGAGTGTATGCCCAATGATGTTTCCGTCCTTCAGCTCCCTTTTGATTATTTCCATGGAGGTTTTCCATTTCGATATAACATAGCCTGAGTTTGCCGACCTTATCATCTCATTAAACTTTATCAGATCCCCTGTCTTATCGTCCACAGCCAGATCTATCCTGGTGCATACTCCGTCATTTACCATGATCCTATCCATAAGCTCCAAGAGCTTGCCTGTGCTTTCATATTCCCTGCAGCCTTTTCCGGTCAGTATCACATGGATCCCCATTTCTTCCGTACCGTCTGTTAAAACGCTTATATGCCCGTTTATATACTGAGACTTGTAACCGTATCTGCCTTTAGGCAAAGGTAGGTATTCTGCAGGATCATGTTTCAAAACTTGCAAAATTACTCTTTCATAAGTGAGCCCCCGGATGGTAAACTGCAGCCAGTCAATAATACACGTTAAGCCTGTGTTCATGCCCATTACCCAATTTCACCATGTATTTTGCGCCCCCGTATTACATATACGGGGGCTACAATTTCGCTAAATTTGAAAATGATCGTTTTCAGATACCGTCCTGCATAATTCCTCCATTTTGGTTTCAATCATCTTATGTATCTTTAAAGATTTCTCATTTAAAAAGGATGAGGCTTCTTGTTCCCTATCATCAATAGGCCTTAGGCAGGAGAAAATAATTCTAAAGGCCATTAAGAACCCTATATCCTTTAGAATAAGGGCCTGTCTTCTTTCGTCACTTAAAGTTGATAGCATCAAAGGCTCGATTGTTTTATAAAGGTCAATTAAATCGATTGATATTTTCATTTCTTTTTCCCCTTTACTTAATATTTCAGATGCAGATACTTTTCTACAACCTCTTAAGAGGTTGTGAAACCAGCCGTTGACGGCTGGTCATACACGGTTAAAGCTGAATTCCATTATCCCCTTTCCTTTAATGCCAGATAGCTTGCAAGGAATTTGCCGGCGCCCACCATATCCCCATCCTTTTTTGCCTTAATGTATTGACCATACAGGGATCTTAAGGCCTTGGCGAAAGTTACCTCTGCGGGATTATAGATATCGTCCCAGCTGTAGGCCAGTCTTTCTGTCAGATCATATATGACCTTTCGATCAATCTCAGTTTTATTGGTTTCACAATTTATAGAAAAGCATATATCCCACAGAAACTGGGAGAATTCTGATAATATATCCTCGTCTAACATGATTTTAGCCATTATTTATAACTCCTTCATTTAAGAAAATTAAAAAGGCAGGGCATCGTCAAAGCCGTCTAATTCCGTAAAATCCGGAGCAGCTTCACTTCGGTATCCTTTTGGGACCGCCAAAAACTTTACCCTGTAGACGAATAAATCCAAGGTGTAGCGATTTACGCCATCCTTGTCCTCATAGGATCCGGATTGAAGTTTCCCCTGGACTAAAAGCTGTCTTCCCTTCATAACATACTTGTCCATGTTGACTGCATTGTCCCCCCAGGCGATACAGGGTATGAAATCTGCATTATCATCATTTCTATCTACTGCCAAGGTAAAACGGCAATAGGGCTTTTTATCCTTTGTCTCCCTTATTTCAGGGTCTTTGGTGATACGACCTAATAAAATTGTGTTATTCAATTTGCTTTCCCTTCTTTCTTAAAAATTTTAATATTCGTTTGAGCTTTTTAATTCGCCTTTTCAAAAATGTCCTAATAAAGCACATCAGATTAAAAATATTTCCCCCGCCTCATCATTGGTCAAATCCAATGCCTTAACCAGCTCTGCAATTTCCCTGCGATTGAATTCTACAATCCCCAGTTCTTTGCGGTTGTAGGTTTTCGTCGATATGTCCAGCTTTTCTGCCATATCTTCTTGTGTGAAGCCTTTGGCCACCCTAGCCCCTTTAAGTTTTTTATAATCCATGGTTTCCCCCTCCCCCGTTATTCGCAGCTTTGTAGATCCTCTAAGATAATTTCTTAAATATGATTTCTTCAATGCCCTTGCCTGTGGGAACAAAATGGACTTCCCCATCTTCCAGAGTAAGGACAACAATACCGGCTACTCCCCTCTTTATTTCCCAGCCATTATCAATGAACTCTGATGCTAAATGATCCAGCTCTGAGGCCATCGATACAGGATTTGATTCTCGAAGAAATCTTCTGCTGATTGGTGTTAACTTTGACATATAATCTCCTCCTATGTGTAATTTTCTAACTGGAAATCTGATTAAAAATCTCGGGAAATACTTCTTTTGCATCTTTGTAGCCGAGAAGTTTAGTGACGGTTAGGCATTCATCTATCCACCATCGCCTTTTGCCGTTGATCTTAAAAAGCAGATTGTTTTCAGATATGCCCATCTTGTTTGCCAAAGTCTTATAGGTTATGGATCTGTCGAATAATATGGTCTTTAGGGTCTTGCAGCTTTTAATGTGTATTTTGCTCACAGTCTCACCATCTTCTCTATAATATTTCCTTACGGAAACAATTATATCAATAATATTTACTATGGTCAATATATATTCGAAAATAGTTTCCCATCGTAAAATATTGTTTGACTTTTGTTTACTAAGGTTGTAAAATGATGATAAATTATTCAATTCAAGAAAGTAGGAATAAATATGGCAACCTTTCAAAGTAGATTGAAAGAAATAATGGAGGAAAAAGGTATCAAGGCATCGGAGATTTCAAATGCAACGGGCATCAGCCCGGGAGCCGTATCTAAATATTTATCCGATGAAAATAAAAGACCTCTCTTTGAATATGTTCTAAATATTGCAAAATTCCTTGATGTGGATCCCAGGTGGCTTGGGGGATCAACGGATAAGCGAAAGCCCTTTAGCGAGCCTAAATTGATCAGGGTCTATGAGCAATTGTCGCCAAACGGAAAGAGAGAAGTTTATAATTATGCTAATTATTTACTAGACAATGAAACTGTTAAATATTCAAATACTGCCCCCTTGGATATGGCAATAAACGAAACATCCACAACTTATGATATCCCCATGTTAGGGCGTACCGCAGCCGGTGCTGGTGTTCCCTACGGTGATCCCCTATACGATACTCTTGCAGTTCGCAGCATCCCTAAAAACGCTGATTTTGCCCTTTTAGTAAAGGGAGATAGTATGGAGCCCACCATAAAAAATAATAGCATTGTATTTGTAAAGTCCCAGCCAGCGGTTGAAAATGGCGAGATTGCCATTATAGATATAAACGGCGAAGTCACATGTAAAAAAGTTTACTATAATAATGGACAAGATGGGGAAGGATCAGTTGAACTAAGATCCATTAATCCAATATACAAGCCCTTATTCCCCCATGAAGCAAGGATTATAGGAAAAGTTATTTTATAAAGTTATTTTATAAAGTTATTTTGTGAGGTGGTTTTATGAGAACAAGTGTCTACAAGCGCAAAGATGGGAGGTGGGAAGGATATGTGATATATACCGATCCCGATACGGGTCAGGAAAAGAAAAAGAGTTTCTATGGGAAGGGTCCTTATGGCCAGGATGTAAAACGAAGTCTGAATGAATTTGTTGAGAATCTGAAAAAGGGTAACTATACCCAGGCCAGCGATATTACCGTATCGGGTTGGTTGAAAAAGTATATGGAGGTTTATTGTGCAAATAATGCCGTAACTACTAGAGAAGGGTATCAGCGTTATATCAAAAAACATATTAACCCTGTTTTGGGGGATATAAAGCTAAAGGATTTAAGACCTTTGCATATAGCACAATTCTATAACCATGAGAGGGAAAAAGGATTCAAGGAAAAAACCATTTTACAGGAACATCGTATATTAAGCAGAGCTTTTAAAAAGGCTGTAGGGGATAGAATATTATCCAGTAACCCCTGTGATGCTGTAGATGCCCCAAGTCCGGAAGATTATGAACCCGCTATCTATACAGAAAACGAATATATTCTATTGTTAGATAAATTGCACGGTCATCGTATGGAGGCCTTGATACTGATAGCTGGAATGTGTGGCTTAAGAAGGGGTGAATTGGCGGGGCTTACTTGGGAGGATGTAGATCTTGACAATGGGCTGATTACTGTAAAGAGAAGCGTCGTCCCTACTTCTAAGGGGAATATAACTAAAGCCCCTAAGACCCCAAGGAGCAAAAGAGAATTTGGAATACCCAGTAACATTATTCCCAGGCTTAAGCAATTACGAGGGATTGGGAAAATTTATGTCAGGTTAAATGGAAAGGAATATCACCCGGGCAGTATCAGCAGGATGTTTAAAGAATTTTTAGAGAAAAATAATTTGCGCCATATAAGATTACATGACTTAAGGCATTTTAATGGAACCATGATGCTAAAGCACGGGGTTAGCGAAAGAGAGGCCTCGGAAAGATTGGGACATAGTAATTTGATGCAAACAAAAAAATATCAGCATGTTCTTAAAGAGATGGATAAGAACAGTGCTGACAAATTAAATAAGATATTTGAAGAAAACAATTAAGATAATTTTTATAAAATAAACCTCTGCCAGGGGGTTTATTTTATTTGTATAATAATTTGACCGTCAAAATTTAGCCGTCAAAATTTAGCCGTCAAATTATTTGTTTCAGACTTTAGCCGTCAAATTAGCCGTCAAAGTCTTCTTTTAAAGCAAAAGGGTTTTCAGCAAAATCGCTGTAACCCTTGGTACTGGTGCCGGAGACCGGAATCGAACCGGTACGGTTTTTTTGAAACCGCAGGATTTTAAGTCCTGTGCGTCTGCCTGTTCCGCCACTCCGGCGT
>JAAZML010000083.1 GCA_012798835.1 Clostridium sp. | reverse complement strand
GTCCATACCCAGATAAGATTATTTAAACCGTATTCATTGGTAAACTTGTCATAAAGCAGTCTATATAGCTCAACACAGGGTTCAGGTCCTTCAGCTCCCCACCAAAACCATGTACCCTCTGCCTCATGGAGAGGTCTGAAAAGTATAGGTACACCGGCATCTTGGACTTGCTTTAGCTTTCCTGCCATAAAATCTATATCATTTAACATAGCTATATTTTCTGGGGTGCCGGAAGTCAGGGCCTTTGTTATACTAAAAGTTGTGCTCTCAGTATAAAAGCTATTATCGGCATCTTTCCCTATATCGCCGGGAGAAAACCAGTGCCAGCATAGGGTAGGTATACCATTTTTTTCGTTATACCACTCGATAACACGCTCCGCACAAAGATCATCCCACATCAGACCATTTCCTCTATAGTTCATAAAATCGAAGCCCCTTACAGCAGGCATCTTTCCAGTTTTTTCTTTTATGTATGCAAATTCAGCTTCCGCACCTTCGTAATTATGAGATCCGCAAAGCTCCTGCTGACCTGACAATATATGTTTGCCATAAATATCAACAAGGTATGACATAAGTGCCTTTGCCTCTTGGGTAGCGTTGGGGTTTACCAGTGTTTTGTCCACCTTCAGACTCGTGAGGTTTTCATCTGCGGGTTTTACCAACAAATAATCAAAAAAAGTATATCCCCAGTAACCTTCTAATTGGATGTTGTTGATGCCCTCCTCAAGCTTGACAATTCCCGCTTGAAGCTCCCTCCATTTAAGGGTATACGGAAAACTAACTTCTCCTTGATTTACACCATTTATATTAAGATATTGAACCTTTTTATTCTTATCGTAGGGCTGGGCATAGCAAACAATTATTTCATAGAGTCCCGCCTTATCAATCTGGACATTTACGGAAGTGCTGGTGCCCTTTTGGCCAATAAAAACACAGGTTGAACCGGTGAGATCAAAAATTTCACCATCATCGTTTTCCCCGACATGATCGGTATAAATCTGTGCCCCGTCATGGATCCCCTCCTCAAATTCGTATCTTGCCCCTTCTGCGGATACTGCAATGGGTAAATAATTTGATGATATAAGGATTGCAATAAATACCATCACCAATATAAAAGAAACTCTTGTTTTGGCTTTCTTACGCATAGAAATCCCCCCATAAAAATATAAGTTTTATATGCTTTTACCACTTAATTATTCAGGTAAAGTAACATTATTTCCCCGAATATTGATGTGGTATTATAAAATTATTAAAATCGTGATAGAGTAAAGGAAAATGGAATACTAAGTAGAAGCTCTCTTGATAGAATTGAAGAATCTAATAAAGAAATAAATACTTGGAAAACTACCTTAAATCCAGTGATCTTATTGTATAATATGCTACTCTACCCCCACATATTTATCTTACTATATTTTTCTTCACATTACAATTGGTTTATTATATTGATTACAAATCCTCTGGGGCACTTGCAGTAATGTCTCACAGATCAGATTAAGGGAAAGCCCACCCCAAGGCGAAGCTTCCCCTTTCACTACCAAAATCCTGCAATAATATATGCCGCTACCCACCCGGATCGTCCGGTGATTGTTTATAAACAATTGCTTAACCGTGGACAATATATATACTACTGCTAATCTACATGGTTTTACTACTCATTATGCGTATTCCACAACATCTACCCAGTTTAGAAGGAATTCCCTCTCCGCCTTATTTTCCTTTACCAGCTGTGAGGCCGCAACAATCGAAATCCACTTTTGCACATATTGTTTTGCCGTATCGCTTTTTTTGCAAAAGAGATCCAGATACTTATCTCCCTTATCAATATTCCCCGCTATCCGAAATAAAAGATAGGTCCTTGCTGCATCTGCACTGGCATTGCCCTGGGTAGCATGAGACCAGTCAAGTATATAGGGAATACCTCCCTCCGCCATAATAATATTACTTGGATTAAAGTCTCCATGGCATACCTTATCATGCTTAGGCATTCCCTCAAGCCTTGTATGAAGCTCATACCTCGTTGTTGCATCCAATCCCAATCGGGCGGTCTGGGAAATCTTCCTATGCATTTTATCCTTGAGTTTATTTAAAAGAGGTGCTTTTTTGCTTAAAACCTCCATCTGAATATCAACAAACAAATCCAAATATTCATCAAACTTATGCGGGTTTTCCTTCATAAGCTGTTCTAGGGTTTTTCCGCCGATAAATTCCGTCGCGATCGCCCATTTGCCATCAATCTTTGTGACCTCTATAAGCTTAGGAATATTAAGACCCGTCTCCTCAACCCTTGCCTGGTTTAATGCTTCATTTAATATATCTGATTTCGAATAACTGTCGCCAAATACTTTTATAGCTCTGTTTCCATCCTTATAAATTGTCTTATCTATTCTTACCGCTATAACCTCTTCAAGCTTCATTCTCTACACCTCCATAATAAGCATTTAGATACATTTCCTTGATTTCATCTATTAGTGGGTACCTAGGATTTGCACCGGTGCATTGATCGTCGAAGGCCTGCTCTGCCATTTCATCCAGCCTGTCCAAAAAGTCCTTCTCATCAATGCCATATTCCCTAATAGAAGCCTTTATGCCAACCTTCTCCTTTAGATCTTCAATAGCCTTTATTAAATTTTCGAGTTTTTCCCCGTCATCCCTGCCCGCAACCCCAATATAGTCGGCGATTTGTACATATCTCGTCAATGTATGCGGATATGCATACTGGGGAAAGGTACCCATCTTTTTGGGTGACTTGGAAGCATTAAACTTCATGGTTTCACCTATCATAAGGGCATTTGCAATACCGTGGGGCAGTTTGTGAAAAGCTCCAAGCTTGTGTGCCATAGAATGACATACACCTAAAAATGCATTGGCAAAAGCCATGCCTGCCATGGTAGCAGCGTCGGCCATCTTCTCCCTTGCCTGTGGATCCCGTTCTCCCTTATCATAGGCGCCCGGCAAGTACTCAAATATCATTTTGATGGAGCGGAGTGCCAAGCCATCGGTATAATCAGTTGCAAGCATTGAGGCATACGCCTCCAATGCATGGGTTAATGCGTCAATGCCCGATGCACTCGTAAGATTTTGCGGTGCAGTCATCATCATATTAGCATCAATAATTGCCATATTAGGCATTAGCTCATAATCAGCCAAGGGGTATTTTACTCCGCTCTCCTCATCGGTTATTACCGCAAATGGTGTAACCTCCGAGCCCGTACCAGCGGTGGTAGGAATGGCGATAAAATATGCTTTTTCGCCCATTTTAGGGAATGTATATACCCTTTTTCTTATATCCGCAAACCTCATTGCCATATCCATAAAATCAGCTTCGGGATGCTCATACATCACCCACATAATTTTGGCTGCATCCATGGGCGAACCACCGCCCACTGCAATTATGGTATCGGGCTGGAAAGCCGCCATCTCTAGTGCCCCTTGCTTTGCGCTTTTAAGGGTTGGATCAGGTTCTACATTAAAAAATGTTTTATGCCCTATCCCCATTTCATCCAATTTATCGGTAATCGGCCTGGTATAGCCATTTTTGTAAAGGAAGGTGTCTGTCACAATAAACACCCTTTTTTTATTCATCACATTTTTCAGTTCGTCTAATGCAACTGGAAGACACCCCCTCTTTATATATACTTTTTGGGGGGCTCTAAACCAAAGCATATTCTCTCTCCTTTCCGCAACGGTTTTTATATTAAGAAGGTGCTTGACCCCAACATTCTCCGAAACGGAATTACCCCCCCATGATCCACAACCCAGCGTCAGGGAAGGTGTAAGTGCAAAATTATATAGACCTCCAATACCCCCTTGCGATGAGGGAGTATTAACTAGAACGCGCCCTGTCTTCATGCGTGTCACAAATTTGTTGAGTCTTTCTTTTCCTTCAATTGTGTTTATATACAAAGATGAGGTGTGTCCTAACCCACCGTCGGCAACTAATTTTTCAGCCTTAGCCAGTGCATCATCAAAATCTTTTGCTTTATACATTGCCAGCACGGGAGATAATTTCTCATGGGCAAATTCCTCGGAAATATCCGCATTGGTAACCTCACCTATTATGATTTTTGTATCCTGTGGAACGTCAACACCCGCAAGCTTTGCAATTGTGTGGGCTTTTTGTCCCACAATTTTTGCGTTAAGCGCACCATTTATAATAATCGTTTTTCTAATTCTCTCGGTTTCATCCCCATCTAAAAAATAACAGCCCCTAGAAAAAAACTCCTTCCTTACCTTATCGTATACATCCTCCAAAACAATGACTGATTGTTCTGAGGCGCATATCATACCATTGTCAAAGGTCTTAGAATGAATTATTGAATTTACTGAAAGGGCGATATCGGCCGTATCATCAATAATTGCAGGAGTATTGCCAGGACCAACTCCAATAGCTGGTTTACCCGAGGAATAAGCTGCTTTTACCATCCCGGGGCCGCCCGTTGCAAGTATTATATCGGATTCTCTCATCAGCATATTAGTAAACTCCAGTTTGGGCACATCAATCCAATCAATAATACCTTCCGGCGCCCCCGCTTCAACTGCGGCCTCCAAAACTATTCTAGCCGCCTCGATAGTTGAATTTTTTGCCCTAGGGTGCGGGCTCATCATGATGGCATTTCTAGTCTTTAATGCTATTAATGCCTTAAAAATAGCCGTCGATGTTGGGTTTGTTGTCGGTATAATCGCTGCAATTACCCCTATAGGTTCTGCTATTTTTTTAATGCCAAGGGAGGTATTTTCTTCGATAACTCCGCAGGTTTTTGTGTTTTTGTACTCGTTGAAAATATATTCTGCCGCATAATGGTTTTTAATAACCTTGTCCTCAACAACTCCCATGCCTGTTTCCTCAACCGCCATCTTTGCAAGGGACAGTCTCATTTTATTAGCAGCCATTGCTGCAGCAAGAAAAATCTTATCAACCTCTTCCTGTGTATAAACCGAAAAGATATTTTGTGCCTTTTTGAGTCTTTTTATAGCGTTTTCAAGCTTTTCTACATTGTCTACGATCTCGTATTCTTTTCTCATTTTCCACCTCTCCCTCCTATACTGCTTTTTTTGGTTTACTGCTTTTAACCCGTTATCCATGCGACTTATAAAAGTTTTTCTCTTTCCGAGTGTTAAAGTCGGGATTGATATTATAATACTGTTTGTTTGGTTCAAAGTCAATGACTTTATCTATATAAGTTGTAATATTTAAAATCATCACAAAATGTTCATTACAAAATACATAAGCATATATTTTGTAATAATTTTTCTGTATTATCATGCACAAAAAAAGGGATATTAAATCCCTTTTTTGTATAGTTTGTTTAAAGTATATATAGCGTTACTTTAGTTTTTTTGAAAAACATCGGTTTTGCTTACCCCTCTACCGGAAACTTTGATATCCTCCTTAGTATGTATCTTTTTAAAAGTGTAAGATCCAATGCATCTGTACGACCGTCTCCATCAAGATCCGCCGCCTCTATGGGGGCATCGAATTCGCTGATAGAGTTTAAAACATATCCTCTCATAAGTGCAAAGTCTAAAGTGTTTACTTCCCCATCACAATTTAAATCACCGTAAAGAATTTCGGGCTTACCGGGATCCGGCATTGTCCCTGATGATGGCATGGAAGGATCTATCTGCATTGTAGAATCCCCAAAAAACCTGTAAAGCCCCGCACATGCACCCACAAATGCGGCATTGTAATCTATTGTTACTTCATTATAAATGTAATCAGCGGTGGTATCGTTATGTTGATCGTTTCCATCGGGACCTCCTACTAGTGCTCCATACAATACATATTTTTGCGGCGATGGATCATTTGCATCCAGCAAACCCGATGATGCCCTATGGTGCGGGTACTTGGCTGAATTGCTATTATACCCCACGATATAGCAGCGGTTTAGGGGGTTTTTCCCCATAAGGTATTCCATTTGACCCCTAGCCCAATTACCGTACTTAGAGGGTCTGTCACCATGGTGCTTGTCATAGACAAGGAGAGCAAACTGCGTGGCAGTATTGTATCTTGCCGACCCCCATTCATTGAGGAAAGCATAGCCCGCTCCTGTAGTTTTTGGTGTGCGGCCATTCATCCATTGTTCACCCAGTTCTTCAACAGGCTCCCAAAAATCTACATTCACATAGGGATTTATATTATAAATCTGTTTGTACCTATCTTCAAATTGTTGGCTGTTTTTATCGTATAAATCATTTATCTCCGCCAAAAGACAAGCCGCCCCTACCCACACTGTATTCCAGCAATGAGTCCAGTACGGTGCAGCATAGTAATCGTAATATCTGAAAGCCTCATCCAGGTACTTGGAGTTTTGTGTAGCAAGATAGAGCCATGCTGCAGCCCAGCAATAATCATCCTTCCAATCACTGGAGGAATAATACACGCCCGTACCATCTACGCCTACAGCTTTTCCATTCTTTTCTCCAAATTCAAACAATGCCTTTGCGTAATCCAGATTTTTTGCTGCATACTGGGGATCGGTATCTTTGAAATTCAGGTAGTTTACCGCAAGGGAGGCAGCTGTTGCCATAACAACATCGGTGGAAGGTTTTTCTGAGGTAGCAAACCATCCCCTTCTAAACATACTATCTTTTTCGGGTGCATTCCAGTAAGCATGATCAATATCTCCATCGCCCACCTGGTAGCAAAAAGCTACAACTTTGCCAGAATTGTCTCTGAAAGTACATTTCATGAAATAATCATTAAAATATCTTAAAATGGTTTCGGTATGTGCAGCTTGATTCGTTTGTTCGTACTGCTCTCTAAATTCGTAATAGCCCCAACCAACTGTCGAAGCAGAGTAAGCCTCGGGAAGACCAAATTTTACATGATCCCCTGCATCATGAAATCCGCCGGAAACATCCACCCAACCGTTTCCATTGGGATCCAGAACGTTTTTATTGCTGCTTATAAAACCGTTTGACATATTTGTGTTTTGGGAGTCAAGAGGCAACTTTGCATCATAAACATGGCAATTACCCCTCCAATCATACAAACTATTCTGGTCTACACCCTCACCACACATATTAGCATCGAAGAAAAACAACGAATACTGCAGCGCCTTTGCATAATTGTACTGAGCCCCGGAAGCATCAAGGCTTACTGTATTAAGCGAAATAACCATGCTAATAACAATTACAACAGCAAGTGGCAAGGCCCCCCTCTTCGTAAAAATAAACCCTTTACCTTTCATACTATCCCTTCCTTTCTAAAAATTTTTGTGATTTTATGTAAGTCTAATTATGAATCATGCACATATTTCGCCCTATACAGGCTCAACATAAAATGCTTGTTTCGGGATATATACATAGCGTTCATCGTTAATTTGAAAATATGGATACGAATTAATAGAATAAATTTTAGTGCATAGTCCCAACTTATCTTTCATGTTTATTTTACTATATTCTTCTTCTCATTACAATTGGTTTGTGAGTGCAATACCAAATTTACAGTCTAAAAAACTACCCTAACCACCTAGGTAAACGTAGAATTATCGCCCATTATGGCGTATCCCCCGGAAAAATTCTCATCGGGTTAAAATTAAGGTAATCAGCGGAAACAAGGCGAAATTCTATACCCTCGACCTTCCCTTCCACCGCATTTTTAAAACCCTTGCCATGCAGATGTCCATAGAGGCATTTGGCTACACCATGTTTTAGCATTACTTCTATAAACTCCGTCTTCTCGCCCCCCGGACCAAAGGGGGGGTAATGCATTGCAACAATAATCCCCCTGTCGCTCTTTTCCTTCGGAATGCTGTTTAGGGAAAATTCCAGCCGATGCAGCTCCCTTTCATATATCTTTTTATCTTCTTCACTAAAATCAGCATCACCGGGGTATTTCCACCCCCTACAGCCGCATAAGGCAAAGCCTTCTATATTAAAACTATTATTATGCATAAATCGAATGGTATTGAATCCGTGCCCTTGAAGAAACTTATTCATTTTGCTTAGGGTATTCCACCAATAATCATGATTACCCTTGGAAATTATTTTTTTCCCCGGCAATGCTTCGATAAACCTAAAATCATCCATCATCTGTTCTAAATACATGGCCCATGATACATCACCGGGAATAATAACATAATCCTCCGATTGTACCGTGGTTTCCCAATTACTCTTTATTCTTTGCATATAATTCGACCATGCCTCGCCGAAAACATCCATGGGTTTGTCTACACTGCACGCAAGATGTAAATCAGAAATTGCAAATATCGCCATCTTTTTGGTACCCCTACTATCTAAAATATTTGTATATCCTTTCGGCCAATTCCTTGTTTATTCCATCGACCGATGCCAATTCACCAACATTGGCTTTTTTTATACCTTTAATAGAACCAAAATGTTTAATTAATCCTTTTTTACGTTTTGGTCCAATCCCTTTAATTTCGTCCAAAACAGATTTTTTATATCTTTTCTCTCTTAACTTTTTATTATATTCCAACGCAAACCTATGGGCTTCATTTTGAATTGCAGACACAAACCTCAAAAGTACCAGATCCGATTTAATTTCGTATTCATGTCTCTTCGATACTATTCCCCTTGTTTTGTGTTTTTCATCCTTCACCATGCCATATACAAGAATGTCTATCCCCAGCCGGTCCAAGACATTTTCCACTGCATTCACATGCCCACGGCCGCCATCCACTAGTATTAGATCCGGGTTCTCCCCAAATCTCCCTTTTTCCTTTGCTGCTGTTTTATCCCCATCTTCACCCTGCCCACGTCTAAACCTTCTGTATACCACCTCTTGCATGCTCTGGTAATCATTTTGGATGTCTGTTGATTTTATCCTGAACCTTCTGTAATCGCTCTTTTTGGGGTATCCTTTTTCAAAGACTACCATTGATGCTACTATCTCCATATTACCCATATTCGATATATCATACGCTTCTATTCTTGTGGGTATTTTGTCAAGGGATAATAATTGAGCAAGTTTTTTAGAGCCTTCATTGGCCAAAAGCTCCCTCTTTCTAATCCTATCCCTAAATCTTGCAAGCTCTATAGAGGCATTTTCCCGAACCATGCCAACAAGCCTTAACTTTTCACCCCTTTTAGGTACCTGTATATAAGTTCTGGCACCTCTTTTATCCGTGAGCCATTTTTCGATAACATGCGCCTCATCAATCTCGGCTTGCAGGATTATCTGTCTGGGCACATAGGCAGCTCGGCTGTAAAACTGCTTTACAAACTCAGTCAAAATTTCTCCATCGGTCTCATCGGCTGTGACCTCTAAAATAAAATGTTCCCGTCCAATAAGCTTACCATTGCGTACAAAAAATATCTGGGCACATATATCCTTGTCCTTCCTCGCAAAAGCAATAATATCCTGATCCACCATAGACGCCGATACTATCTTTTGCTTTTGTTCCAAATGCTTTAGGCTATTGATTTTATCTCTAAATCTTGCCGCCTTCTCAAATTCCAGATTTGCCGCAGCCCCCTTCATGTCCGTTTCAAGCCTTTTTAAAATATCCGATTGTCCGCCTTTTAAAAAATCGCAAATATCCGTTACCAGGGTATCATATTCATGCGTTTTAATATTTCCCTGACATGGTCCAAGGCATTGATGTATATAATAATTAAGGCAGGGTCTCCCGTTTGTAGGCTCACCCGCTAGGGGTCTGGAACAGCTCCTTACAGGAAATAACGTTTTTATTAGATCCATTATCTCTTTTACAGCAAATTCACTTGTATAGGGTCCAAAATATTTTGCCCCATCCCTTTGTACTTTCCTGGTTACTAACACTCGCGGATATTTCTCGTTTACAGTTACCTTAATATATGGGTAGGTTTTATCATCCTTAAGGCGTATGTTAAATCTAGGCTTATGTTTTTTTATAAGGTTGCATTCTAGTATTAAGGCCTCGATCTCGGTATCGGTTACAATGTATTCGAACTCATGAATCTGCGGGACCATTGCCTTGACCTTTGGTGTTTGATTTTTTAAGGATTGAAAATATTGCCTTACCCTATTTTTCAGCACAACTGCCTTCCCGATATATATTATTTCACCTTTCTTATCTTTCATAATATAAACGCCCGGATTATCGGGCATTTTTTTTAGCTCTTCTTGTATTATAAACATTCTTTTCACTTCCTGATTTTTAACCGTTTTGAAAGCAGCTTTTTTACATCCCTGAGGTTCTTGCTTTCCATTGCCCGTTTTGCCAATTTCTTTGCCTCATCCTGCCTTATACGATTTATGAAATCATGCATACCACTGATATGGGCAGGACTCATGCTAAGACTTCGGCCACCCATTCCAATCAAAACGAGCACACCCATGGGATCCGTAGCCATTTCCCCACAAATACTCACATCCCTATCATTTTGATAAGCCTTTTTGATGCAGTATTTTATAATCCTGAGCATAGTCGGCTCAAGATATGATCGTTTCTCAAGGGTTGAGCATTTTCTGTTATGCTCACATATTTGGTGGAGCATGTCATTGGTTCCTATACTTATAAAATCTACCTGCTTTAATATTCCCTCTAAATTTTCCACCGACAATGCAGTTTCTATCATGGTACCAATCCTTATATCGGGCATTACATACTTTTCACTTTCTAACTCGTGTCGCACTTTATTTATTATATGTTTTGCTTCTTTTATCTCTTCTGCCGTCTCCACCATGGGAAAGGAAATTGAAATATTACCAAACCTTGATGCAAGCAAAATTGCACGGATCTGCGTGGTAAATTCATCCCTCTTTTCGAGGGAGCGTTTTATCCCTCTTGAGCTGCGTTCCAGTGATTTGTCATTTATAGCCAACGCCCCGGGCACTTTGTCACCACCGATGTCAGCAGTCCTTATTATTACTGGTTTATCCCCCATGGCTCCGGCCAGCCTTTTATAAATCGTGTACTGCTTATTTTCATCCGGAACCCTTTTATAGTTTATAAATAAGGATTCCGTCCTTACAAGCCCTATGCCATCAATATTTGCCTTTCTTGCACAAACAAAATCCCTTACACTACTGATATTTGCAAGTAGGCTTATCTGTGTACCATCCGCCGTCTCTGCCTTGTTGTGCTGCTCTTTTGGCACAACAACACCAGGTTTAGTTCTACTATCAGCATTAGTATCGCTTTTTGCTCTCAATCCGGCCTGATACGATTTTATATTTTGCTCTTTAGGGTTGACGATTAAAATGCCCCTCACTGCATCTATTATGGCGGTTCGGCCATCGAATTTATTAATTTCCTCAAAATCTACCCTGTTTAGAGTCGGTATTTCAGTGCTTCTTAGGATTATTGACGAATGAGTAAAATAACCGGCACCTCTGTTGGCTACAACCCCTTTGACCTTCCTTTTGGCAAGCTCTGCCGCCATAATAGGGGTTAACTCATCCATCACAATAATATGATGGTCTTCGATCTTTTCGATCTTTGTTTCATTGGTATCCGATAAATTTTTTATAAGCCTTTTTCTTATGTCAGCCAAATCATATACCCTTTGCTTGATATACTCATCATCACCTTCGGATATTTTGTCCATATAATCCTGAATACACATATATATAGCTTTATGGGCATTATATTTTTTCTTTTCGATGACATCCTTTATTTCTTCAAAAAACACCTTATCATCAAGTATTTCTTTGTAAAAATCAAAGATCCTGTTTTCCTCTTCGCTGAGTATACCTCTAAATCCATCATTTAGGTCATGAATCTCTATGAAGGTCCTGCATATACCCACCTCTAGGTTTGTGATCTCATCTTCTATCTGTGCCTCGTTTATTATATCCCCATTATTTTTTGGATTTACTCCTGCTTCTTCAATCAAAAACAATGAACCTATATTAATTCCTGTAGAGGCGATCTCGGCTTTAAATATTTTTCGCTTCATAATTTAATCATTTCCTCGACAATCTCCTGCCAAATATCCTGATAATACTTCCACTGCTTCATCCTCATCTCTACCATCTGCAGTTAGGGTAACCATGCTGCCAAAGCCAATCTCTAATGCCAAGATCCCTAACAAACTTTTACCATTTGCTTTTCTTTCGTCTTTTTCAATCCAAACATTGGATTTAAAACCTGATGCTTTTTGAATAAATAAGGCAGCTGCCTTTGCATCAAGTCCAGCCTCTTTTTTCACTTTTATCTTTTTACCAACCATCCGCTTTGATACCCCCTGGACAATCAAATTATGCCTGTTTAACTATATTTATATCATTGTTTTTAGGATATTTCCATAGTATTTATTAAATTTACACCTAATCCTCTACCTTAAGTAATTTTATCGACACTTCTTTACTCGAAACCTCGGCCTTAATAATTATACTATATGTCTGATTGTTTTTAAATTTAAAATCCTGCGAACCGTATACAACTGTGGCATCTTTTCCCTCCTGTACATATCCTACATTCTTGGAATGCTGATGCCTTTCGGTTATCTCCAGTCCTGCTCCCTCTGCCGCATTGTATAAAGTGGAAGACAATTGGCATATACCTCCACCCACACCAAGTGCTTTTTGGGGTCCTTTTTCAGTGTTTTTTATTATTGGCGCTTCCTTGTAGCCCTTTTCCTTAGTTCTTCTGCCTAGTGTCTCATTAAACGAAAATTCAGCACCCGATGGAATTTTTTCATCATTAAGGATATCGGCCGCAAGAGACAAATTTTTGATTCTATTTTCTTCTTCATCCAGCAATTGCGTTGAAAACGTGCTTATCTCTATAAGGCTACCTTTTGGCTCCTCCTCAGGCTGTGTCTGTATTTCTTCCCGCACTTTATTTATATGCATGCCGTCTTGTGCACCTCCCAAATTTTTGCAGGCAACTAAAAAAACAATAGGACAAACCATTATTAAGCCTAGAAACCTTACCCTATAACTTCCTCCCATACACAACCTACACCTCTTTTCTTTTATAAAATATTTTTTAAAGCCCCATACCCAAAAAATTCTACAATTAAATCTATAGCCCTTTTATATCGATTTCAAAGGTTTTATATACTATGGGGTGCAGCAATACTGATACTTTTTTAACACCCCATAGTCACCCTTTGGGAAATTCTTTAACGATATATTATATTATTTGACAACATTAGGATTACTTCACTTATAACTATATTAATCAAAGCTAATGCAATGTTGCTCAAAATAATCATATTACCACTGCGCTTAACCTGCTTATTCAAAATTACTCCAAAGGTTATTCCTGCAATGACAAACAAAGGTGATACAAATATTGACATGGCTGCACTTATCCAACCTAGGACTACATAAAGCCTGTTGATCCTCTCAAGAGCAATAGCCCCTTTATCCTGTCCGTTTATTCTCTCGCCATGGATGAAAAAATCTCCCCTTTTTTCCATTTCATCAACGCCGACATTTTCGAGTTCTTCGTTGTTTTTGTCAATTTTATCAAAAGGCTCGGACATCAAAATCACCTCCGTTTGATTATTATTAGAGTTATATGTTTTTATAATTCAAGTATAATTTTCTTAAAAATAAAGCAAAAGATTTTATTAAACCTTTTGCTAAAAGAACCAATTACTATTCAAGTTTTTTATGCTTTATTTCCAACACTTTTTGAGTCTAACCTTTTTGCAGCCAAGTATTTTTCACTTATATAAATAATCAGGTTTACATATTTATACCAATAATTTTTTTAATTGGCGTAAAATAGAAAAGGAGCCATGACTATTGCATGACCCCCTGTTAAATCTTAGTTTACTATTCAATTATCTTGGAGACGTTTCCTGCTCCAACAGTTCTACCACCCTCACGGATAGCAAATTTCAAGCCTTCCTCCATAGCAATAGGAGTTATAAGCTTTATTTTCATTGTAATATGGTCGCCGGGCATAACCATCTCTGTTCCTTCAGGCAGTTCAATAACACCTGTAACGTCGGTTGTTCTGAAATAGAACTGCGGTCTATAGTTGTCGAAGAAAGGTGTATGCCTTCCGCCTTCATCCTTTGTTAGAACATAAACTTGTCCTTCAAAATGCGTATGCGGTTTAATGGAACCAGGTTTTGCCAAAACCTGACCTCTTTGAATATCTTCCCTTTGGACACCCCTTAAAAGTGCACCAACGTTATCACCTGCAACAGCCTGATCAAGAAGCTTTCTAAACATTTCTATGCCGGTAACAACAGTCTTTCTTGATTCTTCCATCATGCCGACAATTTCAACTTCCTCACCCAGCTTAATGGTGCCTCTTTCAACCCTACCCGTCGCAACAGTACCACGACCGGTAATTGTGAATACATCCTCAACAGGCATAATAAAGGGTTTGTCTGTAGCCCTTTCTGGTGTCGGGATATATTTGTCAACTTCCTCCATCAACTGCAAAATAGGCTGGTATTCTGCTGTATCTTCCGAATCACCTGAAGCCTCTATTGCAGCAAGTGCTGAACCCTTTACGATAGGAATATCGTCGCCTGGGAAATCATATAGGCTAAGGAGTTCCCTAACTTCCATTTCAACCAATTCAACTAATTCTTCATCGTCTACCATATCACATTTGTTTAAGAAAACAACTATGTATGGTACACCAACCTGACGAGCTAAAAGTATATGCTCTCTTGTTTGCGGCATTGGTCCATCTGCAGCAGATACAACCAATATTGCACCATCCATCTGTGCCGCACCGGTAATCATGTTTTTAACATAGTCCGCATGACCAGGGCAGTCAACATGGGCGTAATGCCTGTTGTCAGTTTCATACTCAACATGCGAAGTCGAAATTGTGATACCTCTTTCTCTTTCTTCAGGGGCCTTGTCGATTTTATCGTACTCAGTATAATCCGCCTTGCCCTGTATTCCTAAAACCTTTGTTATAGCTGCCGTCAAAGTTGTCTTACCGTGGTCAACGTGACCTATTGTACCGATATTAACGTGGGGTTTACTTCTTTCAAATTTAGCTTTTGCCATTGCAAATTCTCCTCCTTTTTTTCAGTTATATAACTGATATTAATTGCTTTAATTGTAATTATTTAGTATAATTATTTATCGAGGGGAAATTATCAAATTGCCCGTCAATAAACGCATATTAAACACCTTTACCGCCCATGATTTGTTCTTGTATATTTTTAGGCACTTCCTCAAAGTGACTTATCTCCATTGAGAATACACCTCTCCCTTGCGATTTTGAGCGCAAAGTAGTAGCATAACCAAACATCTCGGATAACGGGACATTTGCGGTAATCACTTGGGATCCCTGCTTTGCCTCCATTCCCTCAATCCGCCCTCTTCTGGAATTTATATCGCCCATTACATCACCCATATACTCCTCAGCAACCGTAACAACTACCTTCATTATTGGCTCTAAAAGTACAGGGTTTGCCTTGTTCATACCCTCTTTAAATGCCATTGAGCCTGCAACCTTGAATGCCATTTCAGAGGAGTCAACCTCGTGATAGGAACCATCATATAATGTTACCTTTATATCCACAACAGGATATCCTGCTAAAATACCGCTATTCATAGCACTTTGAATCCCCGCATCAATTGGGGCAATGTATTCTTTAGGGATGACACCGCCGACGATTTTGTTGACAAATTCGTAGCCTTCGCCGGGTTCTTTGGGCTCAATTTCGATCATACAGTGACCATACTGACCTTTACCACCCGATTGCCTTATATACTTTCCTTCGGCCTTCACTGATTTTCTGATGGTCTCCTTGTAGGCTACCTGAGGATTGCCCACATTTGCCTCTACCTTAAACTCACGAAGCAGACGGTCAACAATGATGTCAAGATGCAGCTCACCCATACCCGATATTATGGTCTGTCCTGTTTCCTTATCTGTGTAGGTTCTGAATGTAGGATCCTCTTCGGCAAGCTTTTGGAGAGCTATAAACATTTTTTCCTGGCCAACCTTTGTTTTGGGCTCAATAGCAACGGAAATAACAGGCTCTGGAAATTCCATAGATTCGAGTATTACGGGCTCTTTTTCAGCACATAATGTATCGCCCGTGGAAGTATCCTTCAAACCCACAGCTGCTGCTATATCCCCGGAATAAACTGTACCAAGCTCTTCCCTATGATTGGCATGCATAAGAAGTATCCTGCCTATCCTCTCCCTTTTGCCCTTTGAGGCATTGAGAATATATGAACCTGAATTCAGCTTACCCGAGTATACCCTAAAAAAGCATAACTTACCTACATAGGGGTCTGTCATAACCTTAAATGCCAAAGCAGAAAATGGTGCATCGTCATCTGCCGGTCTATCTATCTCTTCCGCCCCATCAGCTGACACGCCTTTAATAGCCTCTATATCCACAGGGGATGGCATATAATCAACAACCGCATCTAAAAGCCTTTGTACCCCCTTGTTTTTATAGGATGTCCCACAGAGCACAGGCACCATCTTAACTTTTATTGTTGCCTTTCTTATAGCCGATTTTATTTCGGATTTGGATATATCTTCACCCTCAAGATATTTGGTCATTATCCCTTCATCCTGATCAGAAATAGCCTCTATTAGGTTTGTGTGGTGTTCTTCAGCCAATTCCTTCATATCCTCGGGGATTTCTCTTTCTTCAATCTTGTTCCCAAGATCATCCATGTAATAGTAAGCCTTCATTTCTACAAGATCTATCATGCCTTGAAAGCTGTCTTCTTTACCGATAGGAAGTTGGATTGGTATTGCATTAGTCTGCAATCTATCCTTCATAGTGCCTATACAGTTAAAAAAATCCGCCCCCATTATATCCATCTTATTAACATATGCAATACGAGGTACATTATATCTGTCAGCCTGTCTCCATACAGTCTCGGATTGGGGTTCAACCCCCCCTTTTGCACAAAAAACAGTCACCGCTCCATCTAGAACGCGCAATGACCTTTCAACCTCAACTGTAAAATCAACGTGCCCCGGCGTATCTATAATATTAACCCTGTGTTCTTTCCACTGAGCCGTAGTCGCTGCTGATGTTATAGTTATACCTCTTTCTTGCTCCTGCTCCATCCAGTCCATAGTTGCGGCTCCCTCGTGGGTCTCGCCTACCTTATGCACTCTGCCCGTATAAAACAGAATTCTCTCGGTTGTTGTCGTTTTGCCCGCATCTATATGGGCCATTATTCCTATGTTTCGTGTTTTTTCTAAACTAAATTGCCTGGGCATTTCAACCTTCCTTTCAGTTAACGCATTGCAAAAACAATGTTGTAAATAACTTTCTTTTCTTTATTTCCTCTTACCATCTGTAATGCGCAAAAGCCTTATTCGCTTCTGCCATCTTATGCGTATCTTCTTTCTTTTTAAATGCTGCACCCTGATTATTGGTTGCATCCATTATTTCCGCCGCCAGTCTCTCCTTCATGGTCTTTTCGCCTCTTTTCCTTGCGTAGCTAACCAACCATCTAAGACCAAGGGCCTGCCTTCTTTCAGGTCTTACCTCTATCGGCACCTGATATGTTGCCCCCCCTACTCTTCTTGCCTTTACCTCAAGTACAGGCATAATATTGTTTAATGCCTGCTCAAATACTTCAAGGGGATCCTTACCCGTCTTTTCTTTAATTATATCGAAGGCGTCATAGCATATTTTCTGAGCAACGCCTTTTTTCCCATCCAACATAATGCTGTTGACGAGCTTTGTTAAGACCCTATCATTATAAATAGGATCGGGCAGCACTTCTCTTTTAGGTATATATCCTTTTCTTGGCACTTTCCTTCCCTCCTTTTTATGATATAAAAATATCATAGGTACTCGCAGTTGAACATATAAAATATTATCAACTGTCGTCAGTGCTGTGTACTTGCTAAAATATATGTTAAAACAATGTACTAAGCACTATTATTGTTCGATTAATGTCATTTCATACATGGTATACTGTATGCCATATTTCGTTATTTCGCGGCGGCACCAGCTTTTTGCCTCTTTGCACCATACTTTGAACGTGACTGCATTCTCTTTGCAACACCGGCAGCATCGAGGGTACCACGTACAATATGGTATCTTACCCCAGGCAGGTCCTTAATTCTACCTCCCCTTATAAGAACAACACTATGTTCTTGAAGGTTGTGACCAATACCCGGTATATAGGCCGATACCTCGATACCATTGGTCAGACGCACCCTTGCGACTTTTCTTAGGGCCGAATTAGGTTTTTTGGGTGTACTAGTTTTAACAACAGTACAAACCCCCCTTTTTTGCGGACTCTTCATATCGGTAGAAGATTTTTTTAGGGAATTAAAACCCTTTTGCAAAGCCGGTGAGCCTGACTTTTTCGTCATAGCTTTTCTCCCTTTTCTTACTAATTGATTAAGTGTTGGCATTTCTTCACCTCCTTCCAAATAGTTAATTATATTCCAAACAATTTTAGTTGTGTAAACTTTCTATTAGTCCCTCAAAAGGCATACTACGGCGGCCCCAACCTCAATGTCGCAAGCTTTCCCTAGCTGCTTCATCGTGTCTACATATACTATTGGTATATTGTTTTTTGTACATGCATCTTTTATTCTTCCGACAACACGTTCGTCTGCATCCTTTGCAATTAGGATCTCTTTTGCCGCCATCTTTTCGATTGCTTTCATTGACTGTTTTAGTCCAACAGTCTTTTTGTTGCCTTTTAGATTCCCAAGCACCGTCTACCCTCCCTGTCAACACGGGTAACTTTCCTTTTTATCTGCCCTGCCACTGCATAAGGCAGATATACACCTAATACAATAATGCCATATTCCCGTGATGATACATTCGTGCGTCACTGCCTTCAACCCATAAAACAACAACTTGAATTTTACACACTGAAATATTCTATCACCAACCAGCTGCGTTTGTCAAGATTTCTATTTCATTTTCTAAATACCGCCTGCATATACGTTTTTTACGGCATCGCTACCATCTTGGTAAAATTATTCTATCACCGTACTTATACTTATATCCTTGTATCTGCTCATACCCGTACCTGCCGGTATAAGTTTTCCGATTATTACATTTTCCTTCAATCCTACTAACGGATCCACCTTCCCTTTAATTGCCGCTTCGGTCAGTACCCTAGTTGTTTCCTGGAAGGAAGCAGCCGATAAAAATGAATCGGTGGCCAAAGATGCCTTAGTTATCCCCAGTAGGATTCTTTTTGCTACCGCCGGTTCCTTACCCTCGGCGACCGCTTTCGCATTTTCCTCTTCGTAATCAAACAAATCCACAAGGCCCCCCGGCAATAAAGATGTATCCCCGGGATCCTCCACCTTGACCTTCCTTAGCATCTGTCTTACTATGACTTCAATATGCTTGTCGTTTATGTCAACACCCTGAAGTCTGTATACTCTTTGTACCTCATGAAGCAAATATTTTTGTACACCTTCTACGCCCTTAATTTTTAGAATATCATGGGGGTTTACCGAACCCTCAGTAAGTTCGTCCCCAGCTTCAACATGCTCCCCCTCGGAGACCTTCAGCCTGGAACCATAAGGTATGAGGTAATTTTTTGCCTCTGCCCCATCATCGGATGTAACAACTACTTCCCTCTTTTTCCTTGATTCCACCATATTGGCAACACCGTTTATTTCGGAGATTATCGCCAGACCCTTAGGCTTTCTGGCTTCAAACAACTCCTCGATACGCGGAAGGCCCTGGGTTATATCATCCCCCGCAACTCCACCGGTATGGAATGTCCTCATTGTAAGCTGGGTTCCGGGCTCACCTATTGACTGGGCCGCTATTATGCCCACTGCTTCCCCAACATTACAATCCTCACCTGTTGCCAAGTTTGCCCCATAGCATTTTGCACAGACACCATATTCTGAATGGCAGGTCAATACCGATCTTATTTTGACTTTTTTAACCCCGGACTTTATAATCCGGTCGGTATCAAAACTGCTTATCATTTTATTTATCTGTACAATTACCTCCCCCGTCTCTGGGTGGGTAATATTTTCTGCGGCATATCTTCCTACTAATCTTTCGGATAAGGGTTCAATTATTTCGTTCCCATCTCTTACATCCGATACAACTATTCCCTTTCTGGTTCCGCAATCATTTTCCCTTACTATGACGTCCTGACTAACGTCTACAAGACGCCTCGTAAGATATCCTGAATCCGCTGTCCTAAGTGCAGTATCGGCAAGACCCTTTCTCGCTCCATGCGTGGAGATGAAAAATTCTAGTACCTTTAGACCTTCACGGAAATTTGCCTTTACCGGCACTTCCATAGTCTTACCGGAGGTATCTGCCATAAGACCCCTCATACCTGCAAGCTGCTTTATTTGATTTATGTTCCCTCTAGCACCTGATTGCGACATCATATATACCGGATTAAATTTATCAAGGTTGTCTATAAGAGCTTTGGTTATATTTTCTGAGGCTTCAGTCCATGCATGTATAACCGAATTATACCTTTCCTCATCAGAGATAAGCCCTCTTTTATACTGTCTTAGGATACCTGTTATCCTATCTTCCGTTTCTTTGATATGCCTTGCCTTAACCTCGGGTATAACCATATCGGATATCCCAATGGTTACAGCCCCCCTTGTGGAATAGTGGAAGCCAAGATCCTTTATCTTATCAAGTAGCATCGCTGTTTTGGTAATCCCATGTATCTTTATGCTTCTGTCGATTATCTTTCGGAGTTCGCTTTTCCCTACGAGAAAATTCGCCTCGAAATCAAACATGGTATCGGGATTTTCCCTATCCACAAACCCCAAATCCTGGGGTATGGCCTCGTTTAATATAACTCTTCCCG
>JAAZML010000127.1 GCA_012798835.1 Clostridium sp. | reverse complement strand
TTTAAGTCTTCTTAAATATTACCTTGAAGTTAGAGTGTAAACTATGAAACCGCCGTATACGAGAACCGTACGTACGGTGGTGTGGGAGGTCGGTAAATAAAATAATTATTTACCTCCTACCCGATTTCAAATCTCAAAATGTCATTTTTAATATTGTACATGCATAGATATTTATAAGCGCAATGTAAAACTGGAGGGATTAAAATGATTGAAGATAAAAGAGTGCAAAATTCAGGTGTGCAAAACGTTATACTAGAAAACAGAGAAAGGATGAGCATATCTGGGGTTATCGATGTAGAGAGCTTTAACGATGAGATGGTTGTAGTTGATACGGAGCTTGGGATATTGGTCGTTCGGGGGGAGGAGCTTCGCATAAATAAATTAAGCCTTGAAAGTTCGGAACTTAATATAGAGGGATATATAACGGGTTGCGAGTACAGCGAAAGGGAAGGAAGAGCACGGGGAGTTGGTTTATTTGCTAAACTATTTAGATAGGATATGTGATAAAGTTGTGGATTTCTATAAGTAATCAGGCTTATGTTTTTCTTAATTGTATTCTTGGGGGAGCAATAATAGCGTTTATATATGATGTTTTTAGGGTTAGAAGAAGAACGATAAAATCCGGCAATCTTATTGTTTATTTAGAGGATTTTGTTTACTGGATTATTGTAGCGTTGGTGCTTTTTGCAGTTGTCTATAGAAGTAATGAGGGTGAGATAAGGGGCTACCTTATACTTGGAATGATAATCGGAATTATTTTATATATTCTTCTTTTGAGTAGGGTAGTTATGAGGTTTTTTCTATTTTTAGTGAGAATACTCTACAGGTTATTGACTGCTATCTTAATAATAATATTATTCCCGTTTAAAGTAATAATTAAAACACTTAAAATTCCCGCAGGCTTTTTATGCAAAATCTTATCTAAATGCATAAGCGGGCTAAAAAGAAGGGGAAAAAGAAGAATTGAGCAAATGGGTTTTCTTAAAAGAAAATTTAAAAATATCAGAAGAAAAATATAGACTGGAAGGATATTTTTAATACATGTTGAAATAGTATAGTATATATTTATGCATGCAACAAAAAGTGTTGATGAACATTTTACTTAAAAATTAGCAATGGGCTAGGCTGATATAATACATGCCTTCAGTGAGGAGAGTCAATAAATGAACAAAAAGAAAAGGCGCAGTTGGGGCCTAATTATTATAACAGGTTGTTTTGTTTTAAATCTGGGAATGATTCTTATAAGGCAGGAAAAAATGATGCGCGATCAGCAAAAGGAGCTGGAAAGCCTGCGGCTTTCTATAGAGTCTGAGAATGATCTCAACAAAAGGCTTGTTCAACAAAAGGAAGAAGTCGATACGGATGAATATAAAGAAATGATAGCCAGAAGAGAATTAGGTATGGTCAAGGATGGCGAACGCGTGTTTATTGATATAAATTGACGGAGATGTATGGGAAGCTATTAAAGTATACGATAAAAACTTATAAATTTAAAGAATTTTGGGAGCTTGACACTATAGGCATACTATTATATAATCAATATGATGTGCAGATGTTTTTTAAAGATTTATACAATTAACCAATAGGAGCACAGGATTTTTGCAATATACTAGGCAGTTTTTTGCAAAAAGTTGTTGCTAAATCGTATGTGTACCTTATTTTATCAGGAGGATCAATTTATTTATGCTCGTTGAAGTAGGAAAAATCGTCGACGGCAAAGTCTCCGGGATTACTAATTTCGGTGCATTTGTCCAACTCTCGAATGGCCAGACTGGCCTTGTTCACATCTCAGAGGTTGCCAAGGAATATGTCAAAGACATTAAGGAACACCTAAAGGAAAATCAAACAGTTAAAGTAAAAATAATTTCTGTGGATGAGGGTGGGAAAATCAGCTTATCCATAAAAAGGGTTTCCGAAAACAAGCGCCCCTCGAAAGCGCCTGTCAGGTCCGGCAGACCCGAGGAAGTGAACTGGAAAGGGGGACCTTCTGCTGATCTCAGTTTTGAAGAACTACTTTCAAAGTTTATGAAGGATAGCGATGAAAAGATGCACGATCTCAAGAAAAACTTTGAATCAAAAAGGCGTAGCGGTGGATATAGAAAGTCAGCTCAGTACTAGATGACCGTTTAGATTGATATGATGCTATTCAGTTTACGTTTGCGTGACAAGGGATAGCGCCATGGCTTGTTTTTGCATTTTAAATGGTGTACTCTAAATCAATTATTCCCCCCGGATTAATTAATCTAGGGGGAATTTGCGTGTGCCCAGCATGGGCAACAACTTGGTGGTGAAAGTCCACTACGGGCTTGGTAGTAGGAACCGTTAGCCAAGAGCAAGGGTGTCCACGGCGACGTGGAATCTGAAGGAAGCTGGAGGCAAAAT
>JAAZML010000007.1 GCA_012798835.1 Clostridium sp. | reverse complement strand
TTACTTGCATTGTTGCAAATAATCCATCATTATATATGGATTCAGCACCCGTTCCGCTATCTTCGCAGAATAGGAATACCACTTCGCCTTTATCATTGTAGATTGCTGTATCAAAGCTTCTCGAAGGGTTCTTCACTATATTTCCAGGCGTTATACCCGTTATGCTTAGTACGGATGGGTTATATTCTAATACGAAGTCACAACCAACTATCGCATTTGCCGGTACGTTAGAGAACATTATGGGTATTTCTACCGTATCACCAACGTTACCTGCTACAGTACCAATATCAACCAACACAGCGTTAGCTGGTGGCTGTGTGCTTGTCGGTCTTGGAGTAGGTCCGGTTGTTGGTCTTGGTGTAGGTGCGCTTCCACCAGGCTCAACACCCGATACAAGTGAACCACCTACGTATGCTGTAACTTTGTCCCACGATGCAAACTGGGAGCCCGATGACATAAACGAGTAGTCGTTTGATTGATCGTAATTTGACCAATCATTCTTTGCAAATCTACCTTGTAATTCCAACCTAGAGCCTGCAGTAAGTGTACCACTACCAAAGCTTATCTCTAGATAGGTATCCGCATTATTGGATGCAGAACCCATTTTGACAAATGTACCCTCAACTGACGATACTTGTTCATAGCCGCCTTCGCCACTTAGAATAGCCGCATGATCACACCAAAATGTCTGTTCCGCACTCCCGTCTACGGTATAGTAATATCTTAACTTTAAATCCGATAAATTTACGTTGCTGCTCCCACTGTTCGTAATCTTAAATTGCGGATTAATCGAATTAGAGGAACTTGCAGTATTGCTGTTGAAAAATTCAACTTTTAAATTACCGGCCGAATTCAGCTGCATTACTGGCTGACTGGCTACCCCCAGTAAACCCGCTGAACTTATTGCGGTTGTATCCCCTCCTATTTCTCCTTGCTTTCCACCTGAATTGTTAAGCAACATAACCTGTGACTGGTTTGTAGTATTGCTCGATAAGGTAACCAGGTTATTGCTGTTTTGGACATCCATATCCCCCAACGAGAATACAGAAGCCTCTTGCAATGTTTCATCATAGCCAATATCTGCTGCTGAAACTGCTGTCGGTATCATTACCGAGAAAACTGCTGTCAGCATTGCAATGGCTACGAAAATACTGATGATTTTCTTCATCCACCATTCCTCCCATAAATTTAATATTTTATATAACCTTAAAAAGTTCCCAAGAACTTAATAAGATCATACGGCCATAGGAAATTTTTTAAGGCATTTGTGAACAAACACCTTTTGTGTAGTAATGTAACAAAGATGTAACTTTATAAAACCAGTTAGTAATGTTGACTTGTATATTGCATTTTCAATTTTTAATACCAGAGAATTTCGTGAAAGATAAAGAATGGTTTTTGAGAAGATATAATAATCTAGATTCTAGCGCGCATTATTTTTATATTTATACTATGTATATATTAAAATCCGCACATATTCGTTACTGCAATGTTAAACCAAGTATTTAAATTATTTCTCTAGTACTCTCCTATATTAAAATAAAATTATATAGCTATAAAAGATTTAATTATTTCTTCTTGGATTCCTCCCTAATAGAAATTTGTTTATATGTATGTAAATAACCATATACTATGCAAGGTATATTAGAGGCTTGTCAAGCTGAAAACTAGATATAATCCTACTATTGAGAAATGAACTGATTTAAGAGACAATACCGTTTACCTAAATGGAACCTGCCTCCCGACTCCCCCAATACATTGTTATTATTAATTGAATTTAATCATGTTTTAACTTTATTATATATTAATTTCTGCTTTATTTCAATAAGTTTTAGAAATAAAGCAACTTTTGTTTTTGAAAGCTTTTGACTCTCGGCTTCAAAATCCGTGGAAACTTTATAACCTTTCGCAATATCTTCTTTTTGCATTTGTTGCTTTATACCACTCAAATTATTTACTGTTCACGGCCTTATAAAATTTGCTGTGACAACCCGGCAATATGTTTTTTCAAACAAGATAGGCCTATATAATAACTATTCGATGTAAACGCAATTTTTGGGTGGTGTTTTTGAAAAAAGATATCTATTTTTAGCAGGAAATTATATCTTTAAATTTTTATTAACAGAATAGAACAGAAAAATTGGGTTTAAAATATATCCCCCGCAAAGGGTGTATACCCCAAACCCAATGTATAAAACATTAAAAAACCTAAATGATCATATTGCTCAAATCAGCTTTAAATAAAACACAGCAATTACCTTCACTAAAAAGGATGTCCTTTTTATATCCGTACTATTTTACCAGTTTCTATCCAAATCTCTTCAGTTATGCATGGGTATCTGGTATAAACGTTGCGCAGCCCGTATCCTTCGTATTATGGGCATTCCTCGGTTCAACTTCAATCTTTCTTGCAGAACAATGATCGCCGTTCATGTAGTAATGGCATGTGTTTACCATGCATTTAATTCCTTCATTGGGATGATCCATCTTTTCTGTTTTCATAATGATACCTCCCGTTTTTTTTGCTCCCGGTATTATCTTTTTAAAAATCATAGTTTTTAATACATCCACTAATAACCTTTTGAAAAAGCCTCTGGATATATCAAAATTTCAGTCGCAAAGCATCATTCCCACCTGCAAAACTTTTATCAAAAAAATTTAAAACATATAACCCCCACAATACCTAGGTTTTATCTTACACCAAGCCACCTTACAAGATTTAGATAACGGCTATCCACCACCATACCAGAAATGGCTGGGTAAAATAGGATAAACAATAAAACATTGAGCAGGAGGTAATGAAAAATTAGGGCCTCGGAAACTTTGCGGACATTGAGTATAAATGATTCACTGCCACCCATTTTATCAATATCCCTAGGAAGGTGTTCCCGAACATAGTATAGGACATATACTATACACAAAATCAAAAATGGTACTGATGTGAAAAAATGGTATATAAATATACAACGCGAAATCCTAAACCATGGTAGGTACTGGAATGCAAAGGCAACTATTATTGGCAAAAATCTCTTGTCCTTCTTTTTTATTGCTATTATTGCAGCAATAAATACGCATGCTATCCCAAACCAGAACACTGCGGGATTCCCTAAAACATACATTAGGGATGTCTTGTTCTTTGGAAGATTAGTATTTCTATACTCAATAAGGGGCTTTTTTATTAGAGGCCATGTATACGCTGGTGACTGGAAATCGTGCGTTGCAGTAAGAGTTGAGTGGTATTCATACATGGATTTTGTATTTTCCCATACATAGCCCAAATTATACTGCTCACCTGGCAAAGTTATTATGGGCAGATAAGATGCCGTATAAATTAAAACAGGGATAACCACGAAGAAAATAATGCAACATAGACAAGTCCATATTACATGCTTCTTTATAAAACTATCGACCCACACGGGCTTCCTTTTCTTTCTTTTTGGAGTTAATGCCCTTTTGTAATCCTTGTATTCTGTTAAAAGTGATATAAAATAAAGCAGGGCAAGTCCCCCTCCTGCATATACAGCCGTCCATTTGGTCGCACAGCCGATTCCCCAAAATATCCCTGATAGCAAAAGCGGAGTTAAGGATTTCCTTAGCCCAACCTCATACGATTTATTCATAAAATAATCAAACATAAAATAATAGGCCAAAATAACAAACAGGGTGGGATATGAATCGATGGTTCCTATTCTAGTTTGTGCAAAGTGCATAAACTCAAACGTTATTAAAAATGCAGGAATAAAACCGTAAATTCTTTTTTTGAATACTTTCTTCCCGAACATATACATAACCGGTATCATAGCAATACCAAAAAGCGTACCCATCAGGCGCCAACCGAAGGGATTCATCCCAAATATCATTATCCCCAATGTCATTAATACTTTCCCCAGAGGAGGATGGGTTGTCTCGAATGGATTCATTCTGTTTAAATGCTCGAAAGCCGTTCTTGGGTGATATATTTCATCAAAATAAGATGATGTCATGTATGTATTGGTATAATCTCCGATATCCTGTTCATCGAAAAGGTTTTTAATCTCACCCCTACCATTGCCACCTGCACGCTCCTCCTCAATTGTAATGCCTTGTATAGGAGTCTCGTAATTTCCCGTTTCAAAGAAAACCATTTCATTTATTGTGCCACCACTTGCCCCATCTACAATTACTCTCAACCTATCGGTAGTCACTTGCAAATCAAAGCTTCCCCATCCTAGCACTTCCCGATATGTTTGACTTATGGTTGTTCCCGGGGTTTGTTCCCCTTCCATCGAATAATAGTAGACCTGTAGCTTTAAATCACCAACACCATGGTAGACAGCTATTTTCGATAAATCATATTCCCTATCAAACTCCACAATAAAACTGTCCCCTACCCTAGCTGGTTGCCAAAAAGTCTTGGGTACATTGGTTCCCCCTAAATTTATCAGGGCTATGATCGAATAGACAATGGTTAGAACAGCCATAATAACTATATCCTTCTTGTCGATCTTAAATTGTTTGACTTCTTTTGGGTCATCCCTTAACCTTTTAATAGATTCAGATTTTCCTTTAGCAGCACCATCCGAACTACCCGGCTTTTTGAATATAAGAAACAGCAATAGAATAACCAGTAGTATAATGGTTGTTATACCGATTATGGGCCCTGCACCCAATGGAGCCCCATCTTGCGTATCCTCACCAGAACTAGTTTGACCAGTATCAAGGTTAATTACTGTTGCCCCTTCTGAAGCTGCGGGAACCTTTTGTATTTTTATATCATCAAAGTAAGCAATGCCTGAATTTAGGCTATTGTGTCCACCCAAGCCTATGGTAAAATTTAGGTTGTTTTGATCCTTACCGGTTCTGCCATACATTTCAACATAAGTCCAGTCACTTGTGCCCCTAATATCCTCCGATGTAGTCATCAAAAGCCATATTGAAAGATTTGCCCCCTTCTGGTCATTACCAACATTTTCCGTCCTTATCCAACCAGAAATCTTGTAAAGGCTTTCGGGCTCAACTATCACATTTTGCATTAATCTTACATCTTTTGGTACCATACTGGTAATTTTTATGCATTTATCACCCGTTTTTGCCCCTTCCGTTTCTAATGTTATTTCGTATTGGCCATCGGAACTTTCCCATACATTTTCCTGCCAAAAAAGGATTTCACCACCTAAACCTTCCTCAAAATCGCCATTTAATATAATATTATCTTCATCCGCATAAGCAAGATGAGAAAAAGATAGCAAAACGGCGCAGACAAATAAGAATAAAACAAATCTTCTCATTTATTTTCCCCCTTGGTAATTTTATGTAATGCATGAATTCACCTTGTCTAGCAAACCAAATAAAAAAACAAAACCTAGGCTTTATACATAGATCTTTTCGACATTTATTGTTTTCCTGTTAATAGTCACAAATTTTAAAACTCATAGCAAAAGAACCCATTGTTCCTACGGCCCCCTTTCTATTACACTTTGTATAGTGAAAATTATATCATAACACAACAGTTGAATCTATACACATAATGTTAAACTAGGCTATATAGGTTGTGGTAAATTGTACATTCTATAAAGGCTGGTAGCATAAAGAAGCTACCAGCTCAAATTTCCATATCCCAATTTAATCCTTTATGCCAATTATGTAAGTAATGTTTCTGTATTCACCCTCTACGATATCAATCTGTGTTGCCGCTATTTTTTTGCCCGAAGGACTCCAACCTATGGGATCGGGTACAAACTCCATGTTTGCAAGAACTTGGGATGACTTGCCGCTATCCAATCGACTGATGTATATGCCACTTTTCGCATCATTTTCCGACATAATGCAATAAGCAAGCATTGATTGATCCGGCGACCACGAGATTCCGGTTATATCGCTACCCTCGGCTATAACCTTTTGTGTGCTACCCTCAAAATCTACCACTACCAGCTGCAATTTCCCATCTTCATTAATTTTGATTAAGGCTGCCTTACTGTTATCCGCACTAGGGAACATTCGGCTCACATCACTATAAAGAGTAGTATTATCCCCGCTTGTGCTTTTGTCATCCATATCCCTCAAATCTAAAACCTTTAAATCCCTTTCACCCGTAATATAATAAATCTTACCCTGGGATTTAAAAACATCATAAATATACCCTGTGCTGGGCTTTTCTATTTCGGATAAATTCTTATTTATATCCGCTACAAATATATCCCCGCTGATGGTAGAGTAAATAACACTTTCATTATCAAGCCATCGTCCATTGTAAACACCTATATAATGCTCTCTTGCAGTAATTTCTATTTCATTCTTACCATCGGCATCAATGATATATCCCTTTGCCGTCTCCTCCAAATGCTTTTTGAAAAATATGTGTTTTTTATCCGGTGAAAAGGATGCAAAACCATGGAAATATGATTCTGAAGTAATTTTGCGTATCTTCTCGCTGTCCAAACTATAATAATAAAGGTTTTTGGGATAAGCCTTGCTGTCTTCCACGGGTATTTTTCCAAGCTCCGTATTATCCTTTGTAACCAAAATTGTATCCCCGTCCAGCCAATCCATAAAGCGTATATCTTCATGTTTTTCAATTCCAATTAGAGATAATTCATCTTTCCTTTGCTCATCCTTGGAATCTTCAATCACCGTTATGGTCTTACCATCCCGAATTAGGTTTGTCCTTTCTCCCCGTACACCCCGACTGCAAGCGGTAAAGGCAACCCCCATTATTAGAATTAGCGATAATATGATAGTTTTGTTTTTTTTCATATCATCCCCCCCTTTCCTAATTTAATTTTACAATAATGTTGTATCTAAAGTTTATGTAAATGTTTCAAAATTGTAAAAGTTTCAGGTTTATATGCTAAACCCCATCGCAGAATAAAATATTATGGTATTGATGTGGGGAGGCAAAGTAAAAATACAGTACCATCTTTATCGGATTTTTTTAGTTGAATAATTCCATTTTGCTTTTCTATAATTTTTTTTACTAATGCTAGGCCAAGACCCGTTCCACCCGTTTTTCTGGAGCGATTTTTGTCTACCCTGTAGAAGGGCTCAAAAATTTTATCCCCCTCTTCCCTAGGGATAATACCTCCAGTATTGCTTATCTCAATACACAAGGTATCTACCTTGCAATAGCTATGCACGGATACTTCTCCCCCATAGTAATTGTATTTTATGGCATTATCGACAAGATTAACCAATGCATGTTCTATCAGCTCTTTATCCGCATATGCATAGCCCTCGCAGATATTATTATTTAAGCGAAGCCACTGCTTCTCCATTCTTCCCTTCATACGCCTCAATATAGACTCAATAATCTTCTTTATATCAATTCTTTCTATATTCAATTCGAATTGATATTTTTCCATCGAAGAAACATCTATTACCCTGTTTACCATATCGTGGAGTCGGGTGGTTTCATGGAGCATGGCCACCTTTGCATCAGCAAAAAGTTGGATATCGTCTGGGTACATTTCCAATAGATCCAAGTATGCCCTCATGGACGTAAGGGGGGTTTTAAATTCATGGGATATATCACCAATAAATTGTTTTTGCTGTTTTTCGAGTGCGGATAATTTTGCAACCGCTAATTTCAGTTTATCTCTCTCTTCCCGTATTTCTTTTATGCTATCCCTGATTTGGTTGCCCATATAATGAATACTCCTGCTCAATTCACCCAGCTCATCCCTTCTTGGTAAAATGACCGTGCTGTATTCTCCCCTACGTATCCCTTCCGCATTTTTTTTCAGTTTCAAGATATCTAAAGAAAAAGAATTGAAATACATTATACTGATTGCTAGGCTTGCTATGAATACGAGAAGCCCGCTTGCTATAAAAAGTTTTTTAACATCGTTATAAAAAGTTTGTTGTTGTTTAACCGAGTATAAAAGTTGTATAACCCCTACTTGGGTATTATGAATTTTTAACGGGGCCATATAGTGGATAGAATGTCCACTTGTTTGATAAGCAATTTTGCCATCAAGGGCAAAACCTAGTATCTCCTGGGTATCACTCTTTCTCCTTATAGGGTTGGAACTTCCTATCTCCTCACCTTTTAAATCGTACAGGACTACAAGTTCGTTGCTGAACACACCTAATTGTTTAGCTATCTGGCTACCTTTAATATTCAGGTAATCTTGTGGCCTCATGTAGGAACTCGAGAGATATTCCTGGGTCAGGTATAAATTAGCTACTTCTACCTGTTGGAAGAGGAATTCTTCATAGTCTCCCCTTTGGTTATACCTAATTCCCCTTAGGACAAGGGAGCCAAGTATTACAACCATTAGAAGTAACAATATTCCAATAAAAATACTGAATTTGGTTCGTATATTGATCCTCATAGCTCTCCTTTGCAGATCAGCTGCAGCATCCATAATTTGAGCTTTGCTCTAATGTTCTTGGAATTTATATGGGGAGTATTGTTATGTTTCCGGGCTTTAGGATAAGACGGTGTTGTAGAGCAATTAGCTCTTTATAGCCTTGTACCCTACGCCATGTACTGTATGCAACATGCCTTGCAGCTCCTTACCAAGCTTCTTTCTCAATCTTTGAATATGAATATCCACTGTGCGGGTCCCGCCCTCGTATTCCATTCCCCACACCAATTCTAAAAGCTCATCCCTTGTATATACCCTGTCAATATGTGTAAACAATAGGGCTAATAGGTCAAATTCTTTAGGCGTCAAATTCAGGGCACGACCTTTTGCCACAGCCCTTCTTTGCTCTGTATATATGCGAAGATCCCCTGTCCCTATTATACGGTTTGTGTTACCGTCGCCGATCTTTTGAAATCTCCTTATAAGTGAATCTATCCGTGCAAGAAGCTCTCGCATATCGAAGGGTTTGGTAATATAATCATCTGCCCCCAGCCCAAGCCCAAGAACTTTATCTACAATATCATCTTTTGCAGTCAACATAATAATTCCGATATTATTATCCACACCAATAGAGCGCATAACATCGTATCCGTTTAAACCCGGCATCATTATATCAAGAATTAATATGTCGGGCTTAAAGTTCTCTATCATTTTTAAGGCCTGCTCCCCGTCATATGCAACACCCACGCAGTAGCCTTCTTTTTCTAAAGCATAGCATATGGGCTTGGCAATATTTTCTTCATCATCGACAACCAGTATTTTGCTTTGCATCCTTGACCCCCATTTTTGGTATCCTCATATAACCATCGGCTCTTGCCCCTATGGCAACCCCCACATGTTGGCTTGCAAATATCCCCAAAATAAAACATTCAACCCTTAAATCTGTAACCTGCTCCCCACACAGTTTCAATATACTGCGGATTTGATGGTTCGGACTCAATCTTCTCACGTATCCTGCCAACATGTACTGTGACGGTTGCAACATCCCCTATAGCCTCAAAACCCCATACTCTATCAAAAAGTTCATCCTTTGAGAATACTCTATTGGGGTTTTGTGCAAGAAATAAGAGGATATCAAATTCTTTGTGAGCAAGGCTTACCTCTCTTCCATGCACTAACACCCTTCTTGAATCCTTTTGAATCTCCAAACCTCTTACTACCAAAGTAGGAATATTATTAGAATATTTGCTTTTTAGTCTTTCGTATTTTGCTATATGGGCCTTCACCCTTGCTACAAGTTCCCCTGGGCTAAATGGTTTTGTAATATAGTCATCCGCACCTAACCCTAAACCCCGGATCTTATCGAACTCCTCCTTCTTTGCGGAAACAATAAGTATCGGTATATCCTTTTCATTACGTATTTTTCTTAGTATCTCAAATCCATCAATACCAGGAAGCATTAGATCTAGGATAAGAAGATCTAATTCTTTGTTTTTTATGCTATCCAACCCCTCATTCCCGTCGGAGCATATATATACAGAAAAATTATTGATTTCTAGATAATCACGCAAAAGCTCTGCTATACTTTTATCGTCCTCTATTATAAGAATTTTTTTCATAAGACACCCCCTTTATTCCCTAGTAAAATGTTTAATCTCCGGATTTTGCAAATGACATGATTATACTCATACCACCGCCGCCATGACTTATAGCCCAGATTCTTCCCCCATGGGCTTCTACGATTTGTTTTGCAATAGCAAGGCCCAACCCACTGCCCTTCATAGTATTCCTAGCCACATCTGCACGATAAAACCTATCGAAAATGTATGGTAATTCCTCCTTTGGCATACCTACACCATCATCACGGATCTCCACCAGGATGTTTGTAGATGTTTTTCTCAAAAATATACTAATTTCGCCCTTTTCTTTGCCCATATATTTTCTTGAGTTGTCAATTATGTTTATTATTACTCTTCTTATCCTATCCCTGTCCAACATTATATAACGATTATCTAGCAGCTCTTTGCCATGAAGATTTATACTTATACCAAACTTTTTAAGCTCAATTTCAACCTCGGATACACAATCTTCAAAGTAGCTTACTATATCTGTTTTTTCAAAGTTGAAGGGGATCCCATTTATATCGAATTTTGAGTGTAGCAAAAGATCATCTATCATTCTATCCATATGGATGGCTTTTGAATATATGGTGTTTAAGTATTCTTCTGCCTTCTGGGGGGTATTAGCCACACCATCTAAAACACCCTCGACATAACCCTTTATTGAAGTAATAGGCGTCTTAAGATCGTGAGATATGCTGGAAATTAGCATATTTCTACTATCATCATATTTTTGTTGTTTGTGCAGTGCCTCTACAAGTTTTAATCTCATTTTCTCAAAGGATCGACATAAATCCTTTATTGGGGCATCCCCACTGTCAGTCACCATGAAATCTAAATTACCATTGCTTATATTTACTGCAGCCGTTTGTAGGTTTTCAAGAGGCTTTATTATCTTATTTGTAAAAAGGGAAATAGTGGCTATGTTTGTCAGCAAAAATGAAATAATAAAAACTATTGCCGAAAACAGAAATAACTTTTCAGTCGTGAACCATTCATTTCCCACAGGTACAAAAAGCACTACATTACCTTTTTGCCCACCCTTAAAGTCGATATCTATTACCTTTGACATATAAGTAATATTACGTACCTTTATTGTGTTTTTAAATGGGTTATCGCTGGCTTCCCCAAGACATTTCTCCAGCTCTATCATACCTACGGGGATAGTCTCAAATACGCGCTCCTGCCCCTTGATGATCACAATATCTGCCCCAATATCCTCGAATCTTTTTGCGATATATTGCTGAAATTCCTTCTCTAAAAGCATCTCTGGTGTGCTCCTTAAAACATGTCCATCAGCTTTAAAAAACTCGTATTGAATCTGTGTAAACTTATTTATGCTTTTGTAGCCTATATCAACATTATTGATTCTACCAAAAACAAAAATGAAAATAAAAGAAGCAAGAAATGTCACTGCAAGGGGCACAGCAACAATTGCAAAATTTGATAATATCAAGCGCTTTTTAAGACCCATATCTATTCACCTTTATAAATCTCTTTTAACAAATAAATAGTACCCTGCCGTAAATGACATTATACCACAACCGGATATGATTAAAAATTCCCTTATAATTTTGGATACTTGTACAGTATTCACGTTCCAAAGAGAATGCCAGCCAAACAGAGATGTTATGAACAAGTTTGAATATCTGGGAAAGACAACCGAAAGACCGTTGAAGGCTATAAATAATATTATTGTAATAAAGAAAACAGCCGTTCCGCTTTTGAATATATTTGCCATAAATACAATGATAAGCGCAAAGCTCATAACAGGTAACACCGTAACCAGATAGGAAAGTACGACCCTCCAAATACCGCCTAGTGAAAATGAATTAGCATTAAAGATTATACTCGCAAGCAAGGATAGTACCATTACTACCAATAGGTTAAAAAGTATGAAAATTGCAACAGCACAGGCCTTAGCGGCATATAACTTAAGCCTCGAAACCGGTCTTGCAAGCGAAAGCTTCATTGTATTATGGGAAAATTCGCTAGAAAACACATCTATTACAACGAGCGTCGTAAAAAATGGCAAAATTGTATTTGAAAACAAAGATAAAACCAGCAAGGGAAACTGAGTTGCGCTAACTGCTCTTAGTCCAAAACCCATGTTCACCATTGTCACCATGAGTTGTCCTGCAACTATGACAAAAAGTGAAATTATTATGGCCACAATAACCTTTTTTCTTTTGTATATTTTCTCGACTTCATTCAAAAATGCAACCTTAAACATTTCCATTTTTGCCCACCTCGCTTACATAATAGTTTTCAAGTGAAGCATAATTTTTAAGAATATTCTCCCTGCTATCGACGTTTACCAGTTTACCATTATATAGTATGCCTATTCTGTCGCAGGTAAGCTCCACATCGTGAATAAGATGGCTTGATATAAAAAATGTAATCCTATCGGTTTTGGCCAATAACTTTATCAACTCCCGAATTTCTATCATTCCCTGAACGTCAAGACCATTTAGCGGCTCATCCAATATAAGGAGCTCCGGCCTTGATAAAATCGCAGCACCAATCCCTAAACGTTGCTTCATTCCAAGGGAAAAATTTTTTGCCTTTTCTTTTTTATATTGTGAGATGCCCACAAGTTCCAAAACCTCATCTATTCTTCTATCGTCCACACCATCGTAAAATCTTGCAAATAACTTGAGGTTTTCATAAGCTGAAAGATAAGTGTAAGATTCAGCAGTCTCAACTATACAGCCAACCTTTTTCATAGCTTTTTCATACTCTTCGGTTATACTGTGTCCAAAAATTCTAACATCTCCCGAATCCATTGCCATAAGTCCCGTCATTATTTTCATAGCAGTGGTCTTTCCTGCCCCGTTTGGCCCTAGAAAGCCAAAAACATCTCCACGCTTTATATCAAGATTTATATCGAAAATACCTCTGCCATTTTTATATACCTTGGTAATCTCGTTTACTTCAAGTACAGTTTCCACTAAAATCCCCCCCATTGTTTAATTTTGACGCTACCCTTCCGGACCTCTCCTTTTGTTTTAAGGTTGGAGGTTTTCGGGATGCCTTTTGAATTTATTATCGCATTTTGTTTCCTCTAAAACCAGTGGCGGCATATATATGCCGCCACTATTTTGGGTAAGAAATATTACTTCCTATATTTAGTCTGCAAAAACCCTGTTGTACTGACGGTTGTATCCTCTTTCATACAAGTTCATATCTTTCATATCTAAAGTAAGCTCTATATAACTGTCTTCAAACCACATGTATCCGGTTATTACCTCACCAGCATCATCGGTCCCCTCAAAATAGAAATTGTAGTCTGAAGCATCCACCTTAAAGTCCAGCTCACCCTTTAAGATCTCATACTCTGTGTACTCGTCCTTTATTACTTCTTTAAACTTTCCTATAACAGATTGTTCACCCACATCGGTTATTTCAATAATTCTTTCACCAATTTTTATAAGTTCGTCATTCTTTTCAATTATGATATCATGCTTCCAGCTGCCTACCAGTTTGCTTTTTTTCAGTTTGTCAGTATATTTATATGGGGTATATGTCTCCACCTTTTCCCCAGTAAGATCGGGTCGAGTTATTACGGTCGAGTTAATATTATACAGTTTTATTACCATCTCAAAGACTAGGACGCTCTCCTCCCCATCTTCATCCTTGCCGGATAATATCACCGAAGCAAAAAGATTTTCTATTATTCCGTCTTCATTTACGTTTGCCCTTCCGCTAACAGTTCTTATAAAAACATCCCGCTTTAACTGGGGTATTTTTTTCATCCAGTAATCGTCACCTTCGTATGCATCGTCTAAACCAGTTGTGTCCGATTCCTTCAAAGCCAAACTGACTACACCTGTATCATAACTACCAATGGATTGCTTGAAAGCAAACGAGGCCACCGCATTTATAATCGGGGGTATTTGCGTGTCACTTATGCTCCCTGAAAACTTTTTGGTGCCATCCCCATTAGATTCAACTACAACATGGTTTTTAAGATTTCCTATCATAGCATCGAATATTTTCTCAATATCCTCGGCTCCCTCCTCCTTAAAAGGATCTGCCCGGTGAGTGGTTATATGGGATCGTTCGCCCTCGAATTCATGTACATAATAAACATCCTGTGCATACGCATACCTATTGATAGAAGTGCTTAAATCGGTATATGAATAAGTTCGCTGCTCCTCACCTTTTCCAAAATCTATAAAATCCACATCCTCAGTCTTACCACCCACATTATCATTTTTTGACATCATCCTATTGGATATTAGCAGCTCTTCATCAAGTTTTAATGAAGCAGCAACCTCCACGGTATAACTGTCATATCCATCGATGCAAGCTGCAACCGTGTCTTTTATTGCATCCTTAAACTGGCTATAGCCCCCCTTCGAGGAAACATCTGCAAAAGCCGTACCTACAAACATAGCGGCGCCCAAACAAAAACTCAATATCATTGCTATTTTTCTTTTACCCTTCATAACTCTCGCTCCTTTACAATTTAATATTATCGGAATGCTCTAATACTGCAAAACCTAATTTAATAGAACCAGGCTTGAGTTTTGCATCCCTTTCCTCATTTACTATTTTACACAATATCCGTAAACTTCAAATAAAAAATATATAAATAAAATATAAACTATTATAAACTATTCCCTAACTCTAGTTAGTATAAACCTTGGTATTAATCTTCTAATCCTCCCCGGCAAAACATCAAAATCTTCTTTTGTGATGCCCCTTGCCCCTATCATAACAATAAAATAAGCAGTAACCCCAATAAAAACTGAGACTAGGGTAGCTAGTGCATTGGCAGCATAGGCCCCCATAAATGCAACCAGCCAATTTATGCTTGTATATGCCACCCAAACAGCCCCGCCCATGATGATCGATGAAATAAAGGGTGCTAAAGACTGTCTTACCAGGCTCGCTCTCACCTTCATTTGTTTTTTCATTGTTACAGCATTTAGTAACAGGGATAAGCCATATCCTGCGATACTGCTGATTATTGCCCCCATGATATTTATTTTGGGGTTGGCAATAAGTATGTAGTTTAGAATTATTTTTAGTATAATACCCAATATAACATTTATGGTTGCTCTATACATTTTCCCTGCTCCCTGCAGAATCGAAGATTGTATCTGTACAACCGCCATCAAAATTAAAACAATGGAGCCGTAGCGCATTAGAAAAGACCCTGCTCCATACCTTAGTACGGAATAGACAGGTTTACTCAAAATTGACAAGCCAACAGCCGATGGTATTACTATCAAAAGACATAGTCTAAAGGCATGCTTTGCCCTATCCTCAATCTGCCTTAGCACTCCCCCGGCGGCGGCGGCAGAAATAGACGGAATTACTGCGGCTGCAAGGGCTGATACTATAGAAATCGGCGCATTCATTATTTGCTGATATTTTGATAAATAGCTATGCATCACGGATACCATTTCAGGGGTATAGTCTGCCGCAAGCAATCTACCTCTTATATTGGCAACATCTATAAGATTACCCGCATATTGCGCCCCTACACAAAGGGTTATGGGGATACTATAGTATATAACCCTTTTAGCAAGCTGGGAATATGAATGCTTGCTCGGTGTTTTCCCTTGCCTAGGCATCACACCTGCTTTCCCCATCTTATGGTATACGACTATCAAAACAATCGTAGAAACCAATGCCCCCATAGTTGTTCCAACTGTTCCCCCCGCACATGCGGCTTCCAGACTTATTTTAATGAAAAGTGACGCAAAAACAATGGTAAACACAGTATTTGCTATCTGCTCTACCACTTGGGATATCGCTGTCGGTGTCATATTGCTTATTCCTTGGAAATACCCCTTGTATGCCGAGGAATATGCAGTGAAAAATAAAGTAGGGGATAATGCCGCTATAGCAAGGGCAGATTTATCCGAATTTATCATGCCAGCCAATGGTTTTGCCGCAACAAACATTAGGATAGATAAAAGCAGACCGATTATTATTAGAAAAAAACGTGCTATTTTAAATGTCCTTACTGCATCCTTGTGGTTGCCAACAGCTGTAAGTTCAGATACGGATTTTGAAATGGCCACAGGTATGCCTGAATTGGCAATAACATAGACAAATACATAAACCTGGTACGCCGCAGCATAAATCCCGTTACCCTCATCCCCTATGATAGCGAGCAAAAAAGGGATATATAAAACTGATAGTATCTTTGTGATAAGACCTGCCATAGAGAGTATGGCAAACCCTTCTGTTAATGATTGTTTTTTCATATATTCTCCTAAACATAAAATATCCGTATGGTTGCTTTTAAGTTTCCATACATGTAGGCATAACCCAATCTAATTCTAATACAACGAAATATATTATTCAACATTTTTTAAATAATACAGTTTACGGATCCGCATACCGAATATTTCATGTATCCCCTTTTAAAAATTTCGATGAAAATAGGGCTACAAGTGTAAATAATTCAAGCCTTCCAAGCAGCATAAGCCCACTTAATGCAAATTTACTAAAATCACTGAATTGACTAAAGGTACTGGCAGGACCAACTGCTGCAAGCCCAGGCCCAATGTTCCCGAGGGTAGCCGCAACAGCGCTAGATGTAGTCACCAGATCGAAACCATCGATGGATACCAAAAGCATACCCAATACAAATGTCACCATGAAAAGGATAAAGAAGCTACAAATACTATCAAGCGTTTCCTTAGGTAAAGATCTTTGTCCTAGTTTAACAGGGATAACCGCTCTTGGGTGAAATATCCTTACTATCTCCCGTTTTATCATTTTAAGGAGTACGACAACCCTTATATGCTTAATCCCCCCCGCTGTAGATCCTGCACAGCCACCAATAAACATCAATACAAACAGTATGAGCTTGCTAAATGTCGGCCATTGATCAAAATTGGCCGTCGAATAACCGGTTGTGGTTATAATGGAGCTTACCTGAAAAAGGGAATGTCTTAGCGCTGACCATATGCTTCCATACACATTGGTAAAAATATTTAATGCTATGAGCAACACGCTTATACCGACAACTCCTAAATAAAACCTCAATTCCGGATCCTTCGACACCTCTTTCCATCTTTTTTTGTGCAAAGCATAATACAGTGAGAAATTTACTCCCGAAACAAGCATAAGAAGTGATAGAACAATATCTATATATACACTGTTGTATGCACCCACACTTAGGTTTTTGGTGGCAAACCCACCCGTTCCCACCGCTCCGAAGGTGTATACGGCTGCCTCAAAAAGTGACATACCTCCCACCAGCAACAGGAAGATACCTAGTAGGGTAATACCCAAATATATCGAATATAATATTTTTGCGGCATCCTTTATTCGCGGTACAATTTTGTCCATAACGGGGCCTGTGCTTTCGGCCTTAAAAATTTGAAATCCCCCAACTCCCAGTACTGGCAATATAGAAATGGTCAGCACAAGAACACCCATACCCCCAAACCAATGGGTCAGCGATCTCCAAAAGAGAATCCCGTAGGGTAAAATTTCGACATTTTCAATAACGGTAGCCCCCGTTGTGGTAAAACCAGATACCGTCTCGAAAAATGCATCGGCAAATGATTTTACGCTCCCTGAAAACAAAAAGGGCAGCGAGCCAAACAAAGACATCGAAATCCAAGAAAAGGAAACAATAGATAGACCCTCTTTTACTTTTATGGTGTTATCTTTGGCGGGAAAAAGGGATAAAGCAATGCCAACCGCACCTGTTATCAGCATAGTAATTACAAAAGCATTGGAATCACTCTGTCCATATACCAGTGATATAACCAATGGGAAAGTCAAGATAATTGTCTCAAGAATTAGAATTCTTCCTACCAGCTTTGTTACGATTCCGTAATTCACTGAACAGGCCCCCCTTAAAAGAACTGAAGAACTCCTCTAAAGATTTTTGTTCGGTCTCCGAACTTAATAATACAAATCTATCCCCCGGGTAAATAATCGTGCTTCCGGTGGGGGTAATAATTTCTCCCTTATGCTCTAGGGCCCCAATTATTATTCCCTTTGGAAGGGATAGATCCGATATGGGTTTTCCGATAAACCACATATCTTTATCTGCAATTATCTCAGTCACCTCGGCTCTCCCACCCAAAAGAAGGGATACGGAGGCTACCCTCCCACCCCTTATATACTTTAGAATATCGCTGGCAGTAATATCTATGGGGCTTACGGCAACATCAATCCCAAGTTTCTCAATAACTTGTATGTAGTTGGGCTTGCTTACTTTGGCAATAGCTTTTTTTATACCCGAATGTTTTGCCATAAGGGTCATCAAGAGATTTTCTTCGTCGTGGCCCGTCACACCCACAAAAGCATCCATGGAGGCAATATCTTCCTCATCAAGCAGATTAATATCCGTACCATCGCCACATATCACCAAAATATCATCCAAGTTTTCCGAAAGGTAGTCGCACCGTCCCTTATCCTTCTCAACGATTTTTACAGAAATACCTTGAGATATTAGCTTTTTGGCAAGATAATACCCTATCCTTCCCCCCCCTAATATCATTACCCTCTTCATATACTTAACCTGCACCGATGTTTTACACATTTTAGCTAACTGGTTTATATTGTCTTTCTTCCCGATGACATATACAATATCGTCTTCCATTATCTGATTATCTCCAT
>JAAZML010000062.1 GCA_012798835.1 Clostridium sp. | reverse complement strand
GCCCATGAACAAAGGAAGAGTTTCTTTGATAAAATGAGAGATGTACTAGGCAGATAAACCCAAGGAGGGCAATGATGAAATGGAACGAAATTACCATAAAAACTAATAAAGAGGCGGCCGATGCAGTATCATATATGCTCACAACGATAGGTGCTAGGGGTACCGCTATAGTGGATCCCAATGACATTAGGGCAGAAATTTCAAACCCATGTTCCCTAGATTATGTGGATTCTGATTTTTTGAGTTCTCTTGGAGAAGATGTTGTAATTAAAGCTTATTTTTCCGCGGAAATAAATATTTCAGACACTGTATCATTGATCGACGAAAAGCTAAATTTTATCAATAAATTTTTGAAAGTTGGCAAGGGATATTGCGGTTATCGCAGTATCAAAGATGAGGATTGGTCCTCCTCATGGAAAAAATATTATAAACCATTTGAAATTGCAGAAGGTTTGATCGTTAAGCCCACATGGGAAGATTACGATATTAAAGGCAGTGAGAAAGTAATTGTGTTAGATCCCGGGGCAGCGTTTGGGACTGGAATTCATGAAACCACCAAGATGTGCTCGGTTCTTCTTAATAAATATTTAAGGGCTGGCGACAGGGCTATTGATGTAGGATGTGGTTCGGGCATTTTGTCATTGGTTGCATCCAAGCTAGGTGCAAAACATGTTATGGCTGTTGATGTTGATAAGATTGCTGTAGAGATTACCCGAAAAAACTGTATTCTCAACGGTGTGGGCTCAACTGTATTCGTAACGCAGGGTGAAATTAGAGATCTAAAAAAAGAAAAAGCGGATATTATTGTTGCCAACATTATTGCTGATGTTATAATAAATATGTCGGAAGATGTATCGCTTTACCTAAAAAAAGATGGCTTTTTTATTGCTTCAGGTATTATAAAAGAAAAAGAAAACAAGGTACTTGCCAGGTATTCCGATAAGGGATTTAAAGCGGAGGATATCATAAAAATGGGGGAATGGGTGGCGATGGTTTTAAAATGTCCAGGTTCTTTGTAGATGGTGAAAATATTTTTGCAGATTCCATTATAATAGAGGGCAATGATGTTAATCATATAAAAAAAGTTTTAAGGCTTAAAAGGAATGACAAAATAACGATTGCCGATGGCAAAGGCACAGATTATGAAGTAAAAATCACGGAGATTGAAAAGGCTTCAATAACTACCTCAATTTTAAACACAAAAAGAAATGCAGCCGAACCGCCGATAGATATTACATTGTTTCAGGGTGTGCCCAAATCTGAAAAGATGGATTTTGTTATACAAAAAAGTGTAGAACTGGGAGTTGGAAGCATAATACCTTTGACCACCGAGAGAACTATAGTAAAATTAACAGAAGAGAAAGAAGTACAAAAAAAATTGAGAAGATGGAACAGGATTTCTATGGAGGCAGCCAAACAATCAGGCAGAGGTGTTATCCCTGTGGTAAAACAGCCTACGGACTTTAAAAGCGCCTTGAATACCCTAAAGAACTCTTCACTCTCCGTAATACCTTATGAAGGGGAAAGGGAAAACGGACTCAGAAAAATTATCCCCAGTGGGTTCAGTGCGGGAGAGATTTTTATATTTATAGGATCTGAAGGAGGATTTACAAAGCAAGAGATAGAATCGGCGGTAAACTATGGGGTGCATCCCGTTACCTTAGGACCAAGGATATTAAGAACAGAAACTGCAGGAATTGTTGCTTTATCAATACTTATGTATGAAATAGGAGATGTCGGCGGATGAAAAATCTTAGATTTGTTGTTGTTGACGATGCGGTTTTTATGCGGACCTTATTAAGAAAAATGATTGAAGAGACGGATACCTACAAGGTAGTAGGGGAGGCCTCTAATGGATATGAGGCCATTGAACAGGTGCGTATATACAAACCCGATATCATTACCCTTGACATAACAATGCCGGAATTGGATGGCATATCTGCAATAGAAGAAATATTAAAGGTTAGCCCAGAGACAAGGATTATTATGGTCTCGGCAATGGGGCAGCAGGCAATGGTAATAGATGCAATTAAGATGGGAGCAAGGGATTTTGTAGTAAAACCGTTTGATAAGACTAGGGTCATGCAGGCAATACAAAATGTTATGGATAATTGATAACGGCGAGATCCCGGGTTTGTTAAAAATACTTCTAGGGGTATGTCAATTTATGTACCATCCTTAGACCGTTTAGCTCATAAAACGAAGGAAATAAGAGAAAATATATTATAATTAGGGAATAAGTCTTTTAATTATTCTAAACTATGTTATAATACGTAATTGGAAGAGTAGATAAGGACTCATAAGATAAACAACTACATTACATATTAATTTGTATTAGGAGAGCATTATTTGGGGCTACGTAAAGAAGATTCGAATGCTGTTAAATTGCATTAAAATCTGGATATATCGGATAGCTTAAAAGGGGAAGGGTTGTTCTATGATTAAAAGCATGACAGGTTTTGGAAGGGGCAAGGCCGAAGAAGATGGCAGGGAATTAACAGTAGAAATTAAATCATTAAATCATAGATATTGCGATATCGGTATAAGAATACCAAAACAGATATCTTTTTTAGAAGACAAAGTCAGAGCAAGTATAAGGAAAAAGGTATCAAGGGGAAAAATTGAAGTTTATATCAACTACGATAATTTAGGCAAAGAATCAAAAAGTATTATTATAGATGAGGAACTGGCAAGTGCATATGTACGGAGCGTAAAGTGTTTAAAAGATATGTACAACTTAAAGGATGATATATCGGTGACATCGGTAGCCCAATTTCCGGATATCCTTGTACTCAAAAAGCTTGGAGAGGATGAGGAAAAAATTTGGGCTATTCTTGATAGGGCACTAAATGATGCTCTTGATGCATTAGTAAACATGAGAAGTTCTGAGGGAGAAAACCTAATGCTAGATTTGCTTAAAAGAACGGATCTTATTGAAAATAATATCAAGGAAATAAGTATTAGGGCCCCCGAGGTTGTAAAGAATTACAAAGATAGGTTGGAAAGCAGGATAAAGGATCTGTTAGAGCAAAAGATTGTTGACGAGGCACGTCTGGCTACGGAGGTAGCAATTTTTTCGGACAGGTGTAGTATAGACGAGGAGCTTATAAGATTGGGAAGTCATATAAGGCAACTTAGGGAAACATTGGGTTTTAATCAGCCAGTGGGGAGAAAACTTGATTTTTTATTGCAAGAAATGAACAGGGAAATCAATACCATAGGTTCTAAGGCGAGTGATTTGGATATAATAAACCATGTGGTTGAAATAAAAAGTGATCTGGAAAAAATAAAAGAGCAAATACAAAACATTGAATAATTTAGGAGGTATGGCCAATGAAGTTAATTAACATAGGATTTGGGAATATTGTATCGGCAAATAGGCTTATTGCTATTGTTAGCCCAGAATCTGCCCCTATAAAAAGAATAATACAGGAGGCACGTGATAGAGGGATGCTTGTTGATGCGACTTATGGAAGAAGAACAAGGGCTGTAATTATAACGGATAGTGATCATATAATTTTATCGGCCGTTCAGCCAGAGACGGTAGCCCATAGGCTCAGTTCAAAGGGGAATGACACAGTGGAGACGATTGAAATTGAAGAGTCGGGAGAAAAGGTTGAAGAATGATGGGAACGAAGACTTATCAAAAGGGTATTTTAGCGGTTGTATCTGGTCCTTCTGGTGCTGGGAAGGGGACCATTCTAAAGCTTTTAAAAGACTCGGGTGACAAAGTAAAATTCTCAATATCGGCAACCACGCGAAATATCAGGAAGGGCGAAGTGGATCAACAAAATTATTTTTTCAAGACGCAGGAACAATTCAAAAGCATGATAGAAGAAAATGAGCTTCTAGAATGGGTAGAATACTGTGGTAATTTTTATGGTACACCCAAAGAATATGTTGAAAAAACAATTGCGAAAGGGTATGATTGCCTACTCGAAATTGAGGTGGAGGGGGCAGAAAACATAAAAAAGATATACCCTGACAGTGTTTCGGTATTTATACTTCCCCCTACTTTTGATGATTTGAGAAAAAGGATTGAAAAAAGGGGTACGGAAGGGATAGAGACCATATTAAAACGCATTGAAAGGGCAAAGGAAGAAATGATTTATATATCTAATTACGATTATATTGTTATTAACGATAACCCAGAAGAGGCAGTACAGCAGCTACGCTATATATTAGGAGCCGAAAAACTTAGATTGCATAGAAATAGCAGCATAATTGAGAAGTTCCGATAAAATTATTTCTCAAAGGTGATGCCTAGACCATTAAAATGAGGGAGGTTGTGTTTTAATATGAAAGATTACAAGGAAAAGAAATCAACAATGATTGAGCCGGGAATAAATTCGCTATTAGAAAAGGTGGATAGCCGATATACAATGGTTGTGGCGGCGGCGAAAAGAGCAAGGCAGCTAACAGAAGGTGCCAATAAACTGACCGATTGTGAATCAGATAAGCTTGTTACGATAGCTATAAATGAGATTGATGAGGGAAAAATAACATACATAAGAACTAAAAGCGGAATTAAATAATATAGGGTAAAAATCACATAAACTGGTGATGGATGACGGTTAATAAAGGGGCTGAGTTTCCGCAAGTTGGGTTAAGGCCTTGTTTTTGTGTCATTAAAGATTAAATTTTGTTTGGGAGATGGGGATATTGCTGGAGGGAAAAACTGTAGTTATAGGTGTCACTGGAGGGATTGCCGCCTACAAGGTGGTAGAGGTTGTAAGTAAATTAAAAAAGCTCAATGCTTGCGTTTATGTTATTATGACTCAAAATGCTACCAATTTTATATCGCCCCCCACCTTTAGGACACTTTCCAACAACCCCGTAGTCATTGATATGTTTGATGAGCCAAAAACATGGAATGTTCAGCATATATCTTTAGCAGAAAAGGCAGATATTATCGCTGTCATGCCCGCAACTGCTAATATAATCGGAAAGGTTGCTTCCGGGATTGCCGACGATATGCTATCTACAACCATCATGGCGGCCAAATCAAAAGTCATGTTTGTACCTTCTATGAATTTTCGGATGTACGAAAATCCTATTGTTCAAAAGAACATTACCCAGTTAACTGATTATGGGTATTTTTTCATGGAACCCGATTCGGGTTTTATGGCCTGCGGGACTACAGGCAAAGGGCGACTTCCTTCACCTGATTCTATTATTGATTATATAACCACGAAACTAAAAAACATTGACAAGGATTATTCAGGGATCAAAGTGCTTGTGACTGCAGGCCCGACTAGGGAAGCCGTCGATCCTGTAAGATTTCTTTCAAACCCCTCCTCGGGAAAAATGGGCTATTCCATTGCTGCTGCGGCGAGCCAAAGGGGTGCAAAGGTCAAATTAATATCAGGGCCTGTTAATCTTGCCAAACCCCAGGGCGTGCAACTAAACCGGGTAACCAATGCAATTGAAATGCATGACGAGGTAATGAAAGAATATGAAAAATTTGATGTTTTTATTATGGTGGCAGCGGTATCCGATTATAGATGCCTATCGACAGCAGAGGAAAAAATAAAAAAAACTGATGAAAACATTACCCTTGAGCTGGTTAGAAATCCGGATATAGCCGCAGAAATTGGGGAAATTAAGGATGGGCGAATTTTGGTCGGTTTTAGCGCCGAGACGGAGGAACTCCAAAAAAATGCCTATGAAAAACTTATTTCAAAAAACATGGATATGATTATTGCCAATAATGTGGCCGAAAAAGGTGCGGGTTTCGGTGTAGATACAAATATAGTAAAGATAATAAAAAGAGATGGGGATTTTATTGAACTTCCCATTATGAGTAAGCAAGAGCTGGCTCACAAAATTTTAGACGAAATTATAAACATAAAACCCAAAACAAATTACTGTTAAAACATACATTCGCACATTGCATAAAACGCAAATGATATTACCAAAGCGTTCATTATAAAAAACAATAAATTAATTATAAAATGTGGCTAAGGAGGCTAAGCAATGAAAGTTAAAAAAACAATGGAAAAAATAGTTGCCCTATGCAAAAATCGAGGTTTTGTTTATCCGGGATCCGATATATATGGTGGTTTAGCCAATTCGTGGGACTATGGCCCCCTCGGTGTTGAGCTTAAAAACAATATAAAAAGAGCATGGTGGAAGAAGTTCATACAGGAAAGTCAGTATAACGTGGGGGTGGATTGTGCGATACTAATGAACCCGCAAGTATGGGTTGCCTCGGGTCACGTTGCGGGGTTTAGCGATCCTCTTGTGGATTGCAAGGAATGTAAAACACGTCACAGAGCAGACAAAATAATTGAGGATTGGAATCTTGCAAATGATCAGGATATAAGAGTTGACGGCTGGACAAATGAACAGCTTACCGAATACATAAAGGAAAAGGAAGTAAAATGCCCGAAATGCGGTGCGAACAATTTTACTGATACTAGGAAATTTAACCTTATGTACAAGACCTATCAGGGAGTTACGGATGATTCACAATCAGAGATTTACCTCAGGCCTGAGACTGCACAGGGCATATTTGTGAATTATAAAAATGTGCAAAGGACAACAAGGAAAAAGATTCCGTTTGGTATTGGTCAAATAGGTAAGTCCTTTAGAAACGAAATAACACCAGGCAATTTTATTTTTAGGACGCGTGAATTTGAACAGATGGAACTTGAGTTTTTCTGTAAACCAGGTGAGGACTTAGAGTGGTTTGAATATTGGAAAAACTTTTGCTTTAATTGGCTTTTGAGTCTTAATATTGATAAAGATAATCTAAAAATGCGCGATCATACCAAGGAAGAGTTATCGCATTACAGCGTTGCAACCACTGATATAGAATTCAAGTTTCCTTTTGGTTGGGGGGAGTTATGGGGTATTGCTGATAGAACCGATTTTGATTTGAAGCAACATTCAGAACATTCAAAAGAAGATTTAATCTATTATGATCCCGTTACAAAAGAAAAGTACACACCTTATTGTGTAGAACCTTCATTGGGTACTGATAGGATGACCCTTGTATTTTTATGTGAAGCATATGATGAGGAAGAAATTTCTGAGGGCGATACAAGAGTGGTAATGCGTTTTCACCCTACCCTAGCACCGATAAAGGTAGGCGTGCTTCCGCTTTCTAAAAAACTTGGGGATGAGACCTTTAAAATCTACGAAACGCTTTCAAAAAAGTTTAATTGCCAATACGATGAAACAGGAAGTATAGGTAAAAGGTATAGAAGGCAAGACGAAATAGGTACACCCTATTGTGTGACTTTTGATTTTGATTCTTTGGAAGATAAAAGCGTAACAATAAGGGAGAGAGATAGCATGCAGCAGGTAAGAATTAAAATTGATGAGCTTACTTCCTACTTCGAAAAGAGATTTGAATTTTAAAATTTCTTTTAAAAAATATTGCTCTGGCCATTACTCTTGCATACAGGGTGATGATGGGGTACTTGTAAAATTTCACAATAGGGATCAGAGGGATCCGATGATTTTGAATAATTACGGTAATTAATGGGGAGTTTATTATAATATATCCTACTACGAAATTTTTATGGTGCGATATGGACTAATAAATAAAATAATGGTGAATTTTTTTTATATTGTGTTATAATGAGATGGGTTAATTGGTGGGGACCCTCTAAGACTTGATTGTACCCCCAAAAAGGCAATTTAGGAAGATGACTTTTTAAAGGACATTTTCCTGTACATAAAAAGCCGACATGTGAATTAGGATTGGTATGATGGGTTATTGGTGGCAAAGAGAGGCGCATTTGGCAAGTGTTAGGTTGCAAATATATAAAAAAAGACCCCTGCTTTGCTTCAATACTATCCTGTAACCAACCGAACGTGTCACAGCTCGGAAAAGTAAATAATAATGGGAGGTTTTTTTATGGCAAAGTATGTGTATTTATTTAGTGAAGGAAATGCAACAATGAGAGACCTTCTCGGTGGAAAAGGTGCCAACCTTGCAGAAATGATTAGATTAGGGCTTTCTGTACCGAGCGGATTTACCGTAACAACCGAGGCATGTACGCGGTACTATAAAGATGGCGGGATCATTGCAAAAGAGATAGAAGATGAAATATATGAAATGATGGCAAAAACCGAAGAGACGGTAGGGAAAAAATTCGGGGATCCATCCAATCCCCTTTTAATATCGGTTCGTTCTGGGGCAAGGGCTTCAATGCCTGGCATGATGGATACAATATTAAATCTCGGTCTTAACGATGATGTTGTCGAGGGTCTTGCTAAGCTCACCGGTAATGAAAGTTTCGCCCTAGATAGCTACAGAAGGTTTATACAAATGTTCTCAGATGTGGTAATGGGAATTGACAGGGCTAAATTTGAAGGGATCTTAGATGATATAAAGAAAGAAAACGGTGTGGAGCTGGATAATGAATTGACAGCTGACAATTTAAAAGAGGTAGTTAAAAAATACAAAGAAGTCTACAAGAAAGAAAAGGGTATAGATTTTCCCCAGGATCCAAAGGAGCAGTTGATGGGAGCTATAGATGCTGTGTTCCGTTCGTGGGACAACCCAAGAGCTATCGTATACAGAAGGCTAAACGATATACCCGGTGATTGGGGAACGGCTGTCAACGTACAAGAAATGGTTTATGGTAATATGGGCGATGATTCCGGTACAGGAGTTGCCTTTACCAGAGATCCATCCACTGGGGAAAACAAACTCTATGGTGAATTTCTTATGAATGCCCAAGGCGAGGATGTGGTTGCAGGAATTAGGACTCCCCAACCAATAGAGCATTTGAAAGATATAATGCCGGAAATATACGATGAGTTTGCAAAAACGGCCGAACAATTAGAGAAACATTATAAAGATATGCAAGATATGGAGTTCACGATTGAAAAAGGAAAGCTGTTTATGTTGCAGACTAGAAGCGGTAAAAGGACTGCGGCTGCTGCATTAAAAATAGCAGTTGATTTGGTGAATGAGGGAATGCTAACAAAAGAGGAAGCTATTATGAAGGTGGATCCAAAGCAGTTGGATTCTTTACTTCACCCCAATTTTGACCCAGAGCAACTTAAAAAGGCTAATCCGGTAGCAAAGGGTCTACCCGCATCACCTGGAGCAGCCACAGGAATGATTTATTTCGAAGCGGCGGATGCAGTAAATGCTAGTAAGGATGGGAAGAAGGATGTTATTTTGGTAAGGCTTGAGACATCCCCTGAGGATATAGAAGGTATGCACGTATCAAAGGGTATACTTACAGGACGTGGTGGGATGACTTCCCATGCGGCTGTTGTTGCCCGTGGTATGGGGACTTGCTGTGTTGCAGGCTGTAGTGAGATTAGAATTAATGAGCAGGAAAAATACTTTATTGATAAAAGTGGAAAGAAATTTGTAGAAGGCGATTGGATTTCCCTTGATGGCTCAATGGGTAATGTATATGGTGAAAAACTTCCCACTGTAGAACCAGAGGTAACAGGGGATTTTGAAACACTTATGGAATGGGCCGATGAAATAAGAACACTCAAAATAAGGACGAACGCTGATAGTCCCACCGAAGCTAATCAGGCCAAAAAGTTCGGGGCGGAAGGTATAGGACTTTGCCGTACTGAGCATATGTTCTTCGAAGCGGACAGAATCCCTGCTATGAGAGAAATGATTGTCTCAAGGACCGAGGAGCAAAGAAGAAAGGCATTAGACAAGTTATTACCTATGCAAAGAAGGGATTTTGAGGCATTATTTGAGGCTATGGGAGGACATCCGGTAACCATTAGGTTCCTTGATCCACCATTGCATGAGTTTTTACCGCAGGAAGATAAGGATATAGAATCCCTTGCAAAAGAAATGGGTTTAACTTTTGATGAGTTAAAGGCCGTAGTAACTGATTTGCACGAGTTCAATCCAATGATGGGTCACAGGGGTTGCCGGCTTTCAGTCACATACCCTGAAATAGCAGAGATCCAAACAAGGGCTATTATCGAAGCAGCCATCAATGTAAATAAGAAGAATATGAATGTTATTCCCGAAATAATGATTCCATTGGTAGGAGATGTTAAGGAACTGAAGTATGTTAAAGATGTTGTAGTTAAGACTGCTGATGAGATTATTAAAAATTCTGGGGTAGAGCTTAAATATACGGTAGGAACAATGCTTGAGATTCCAAGAGCGGCTGTTACCGCAGATGAAATTGCTAAAGAAGCAGAATTTTTCTCCTTTGGTACCAACGATCTTACGCAGATGACATTTGGTTTTAGCCGTGATGATGCTGGAAAGTTTCTTGAGGAATACTATAATAAGAAAATCTATGAGTCGGATCCTTTTGCAAGGCTTGATCAGTCGGGGGTAGGAAAGCTCGTTGAAATGGCTGTTAAGCTTGCAAAGCAGACAAGACCAGATATACAATTGGGTATATGCGGCGAGCATGGTGGTGACCCATCCTCCATTGAGTTCTGTCACAGAATGGGTCTTGATTATGTATCGTGTTCCCCTTACAGAGTACCTATTGCAAGGCTGGCAGCGGCTCAGGCGGCTGTGCTTAGCGGAGGCTGTGTAACCGGAATTGGCCAGAAGTAAAAATATTTTGCTCATTTCTAGAGTGCTATCCCCTGTGATTTTGGGGGATGGCACTCTTTTTGTTTGCAATGTGTGCAGAATATGGTAAGTTGTTGTTGAAATATAGATAAAACTATGATATATTTTTAATGGGAAAACAAGTCAATGTAAGAATGTGGATGAAAAATTATTAGCTTATGTTCATGAAGTTCTTTGTAACCGTTGGTAGTGCGGGGTTGTAACAGTGTGTTGTCACCTCGAAAACGCATAAAAATCACCATAAATTAGGCAAAAGTCGATGAAATAAAGGTGAAATAGTACAGTTACTAAAAGCTTGTAATATAGATGGCTAGGGGGTTTTAGATAAAAGGGCGTTGAAGTAACAGATCCATTAAAACAAGGATTGAAACATACCTCACCAATGCCGGCATTGACGAAAAAATAGCGTTGAAGTAACAGATCCATTAAAACAAGGATTCAAATAAATTAGGGGCATGTTGCGTTTTAGCTAGTACTACTAACTCGCAACAAGTATGTTTCATTAAAAGGGGAAGCAAATGATAATTGCTTTTCTTATACTACTGCCAATCCTTCTCTATCTTGCAGTAGCTAAAAATCATAGATCTGCACTGAAGTAGCATACCAGCGAATTATATAATTAATGAAACATAATGGGGATTTTAGAAATCTAGAAATGGTTAAATAATTACTTCTGGGGGGTGTTGAATTGTAAAAACACAAGTGAAGTAGCCAATAAAGAATTAGCATTGCATTTAGCGGTTACTATAAAAGGCATATAAATACTTGAAAAACTAGCCAAATTATAATATCATAATATAAAAAATTGATATCCTAGGAGGAATATTTCCGTGAGAAAAATATTACTGGTACTTGTAATACTAGCAATTATTTCGACAATGGGTTTTTTGGTGAATGCAAAAAATATTGACGACATAGTCGGGGCCAATCCGGATGTTAAAAAGGTGAACGAAAAGCTAACGGAGCTGCAAGAGTATACCGTTGAAAGATTTTCCGATGTAAAGATCGATTCATGGTTCTTGGCAAGTGTATCAAAGCTTACTGCATTAAAGGGTGTTGATGGGTACCCAGATGGGACATTTAGACCTCAAAATGCCACCACCACCGCAGAATTTCTCGCAATGCTCTTAGGTTCCTTCGGGTATAAGCAGGGGGCGGGTGAGGATAAGTGGTAT
>JAAZML010000096.1 GCA_012798835.1 Clostridium sp. | reverse complement strand
TTGACTACTTTATTAATGCGTTACCCATATTCCTAAAGGAAAAACTCTCATTATTGTCCTGCGAAAGTTGAGTTAATAAGCTTTTACCTGGGCTCAACCAAGAACTTAATTGCAGTCCTTTCCTCCCCATCAATGCTAATAGATGAAAAAGCTGGAACGGTAATAATATCTATTCCATTTGGTGCTACAAAGCCTCTTGTTATTGCTATAGCTTTAATAGCTTGGTTAACTGCTGCTGCCCCCACTGCTTGCAGTTCTGCTGTAGACTTGCCCCTAAGAATTGCTGCTAGTGCTCCTGCGACCATTTTCGGCTGCGATTTAGCGGATACCTTTAATACTTCCATACACTTTTCCTCCTCAATAAAATGTGACCATTTAAAATTAAATAATTTAATATAGAACCCATTCCCTTTTGGGCTGACCCAACGTATTTATTTTTCAATATCATACTATAAAGTTTTAATAATACAGCTGCAAGAAGGTTACTATATGCTGTAATGACAATTCAAGTTAACGTGTACCATATTTGGCTTTCTTTTTCTTTTATGTCGCCTAATATACCTTATTCTAATACCATTTTATAATAATGCCAATTAACAAACAATACTAAAAAATTAATATTTTATATCATAAATTTCACATGCACCACCATGTTCCCTAACCGTCACCTTGTTATATCCATATTTAGACTTAAAATAGCTAATGTTTTCTCGTTTTTGCCCTACTACATCAGAAATCCTTTCCCTTGATGTACATATTTTAATTGAATTTTTGCTCGATAAATGCATTTTTTTAATTAGCTCATCAATTTTATTCCTGGCAATTCTAGATTCGACCAGCTGTCTAATGGCAGGATGAAAGGGACCTGCTATTACATCACCACCCACTTTTATGTTTTCAGTAGGTTGTAGCCCAATGCGTATAACATTTATACCATTTTCCCTATACATACTAAGAAGCTTTGCACAAAGCTCCACCGTCTCATTAAGGCTTGGAGGAGTATACACCCCTTTGTTGTACATTTTTTCAAGGTATGTGCCCCTTATGACCAGTGTGGGATATATGCGAAGAATATTCGGTTTTATGTCTGTAATCTTATTTGCCGTGTACAAAGCCTTTTCGACGGTATCCCCTGGAAGACCTAACATAGTCTGTAACCCTAAAGTAAACCCATAATCTTTAATAAGATTTGAGGCGTCATATACCGATTTTACGTTATGACCCCTGCAACTTTTCCTGAGGATCTCATCATCAAGGCTTTGTACACCCAATTCTATTGTTGAAACTCCAAATTCCCGCAAGTAATCAAGGATATTTTTATTTATGTAATCGGGACGCGTAGAGAGCCTTATACCCTTCACATGGCCATCCCTTATATACCTACCGGCTATTTCAAGGAATTTGAACTGCTCATTTTTTTCAATACCAGTAAAGCTCCCGCCGTAAAAAGCTATTTCGACATAGGAATCCCCATCAATAGTATTAAGGTGCGATTCAATGGTAGATATCATCATCTCCTCGGTTACCTCTTCTTTTTGTCCGCTTATATTCTTTTGGTTACAATATATGCAATCAAACGGACAACCTTTATGGGGAATAAAAATAGGTATAACAGCATATTCCTTACTCATACTTTTACCTTTCTCGATCAAGATCATTTCTTTAACACTATATATTTCTTATGTCTTGCATTACCCCGCCCATTACAAGCTGTAAAAAAGCTCTACATCAACAGATATGATTAAGATACCTGTATTTGCAGGTAATACGCTGACCCTTTCTGCAGCATTTGAATCTATATATTTAGGATATCAATCAATTCTAGGGAGTGCTTTGCTGCTATTTGTTCCGCTTCCTTTTTACTTTTTCCGCACCCGCTCCCCAGCACTTTTCCATCGATTCTTACCTGTGAAACAAATTCCTTACTGTGATCCGGACCATTTTCCTCAATTATCTCATATACTATAACCCGTTCGCTGGTTTTTTGGATGATCTCTTGGAGACGGCTCTTATAATCAGTAAAAGCATTGCCATTTACAACCCTTGTGATCGTTTGCCCCAATTGTCGCAAAATAAAAGCCTTCGCATTTTCCAGTCCCCCATCCATATACACGGCTCCAATTAGTGCTTCGATGGCGTCTGAAAGTATAGATACCCTTTCCCGCCCCCCAGAATTCTCCTCACCCTTCCCAAGCAAGAGATATTCTCCGATGTTTATATTTTTTGCACATTTGGCCAGGGATCTCTCACATACAATATTTGCCCTAAACTTTGTCATTTCACCTTCGGTAAAACAGGAGGAATTCTTATATATATGTTCACTAACAACCATCTCTAAAACAGCATCACCCAAAAATTCTAGCCTTTCATTGCTTACTATTTTTTTATTTTTACTTTCATTGGCATAGGAACTATGAGTTAG
>JAAZML010000150.1 GCA_012798835.1 Clostridium sp. | reverse complement strand
TTGGACTAAGAAAAGGACAAAATGTTCAAGGGGGTTAATGCCCGTACTTGAATGTCCCATTTGTTCATGCTTAACATATGAATGTGTGGATTAAAAAAGTCCGCCCGATAGGGCGATAAGTTCTTTTCTAATATTTTCAAACGTGTATATAGAAGTGTTTTGAGGCAGATATTTAAGCTTGCCTCTTATATAGCTTCATTATTTAGAAATATTAGTATAAGGACAAGACTCATACTATTTTTTGTACTTTTATCCAGTCTGCCTTTAATAATTCTTGGTTATATAAGTTACAACAGATCAAGTAATGCTGTTGAAAGCAAAATAGAGTATTTTTCAAGTGAAATATTCGCACAATCCGCACGTAACATTAGATTTACTATGGATATTATTGATTTAAGCTGCAGGGAATTTAAAATGAACGATGAAGCAATAGTGCAAATAAAGAAGTATAGAAAAGATAAAGACAATTTGCAGGATGTTAAGACCGATCTTAATAAGATTCTAAGTGCAAAATTTACAAATGTGACTATAAAGAATTGTATTGGAGCAACAATAATATCGGAGGGTGAAATAATTGGAAATACTGTTTCCTATCAGGCACTGCGTAATTTAGATATTACAGAAGATGATATTGCAGCTGCTGAAGAAGGAAAAGGAAATTCCGTATGGGTTGTAGAGAGATCAAAGACAAACAAACAGAATTATATTTTGGTCCTCAATGACATCTACGATGAGATCACGGGTTCAAAACTAGCTACAATGGTTGTAGTCTTGAACGAAAACTATTTTTATGAAGTATACAAATTAATTGATATCAAGGAAGCTTCATATTTGTTTATTATGAACAGCGAAGGGATGGTTATATCAAGTAACGATGCTGAACAGATACCAATATCACATAATTATTCAAATCAGGAAGTCGTCGAAAAGGTAAGGAAACAGGTTGAAGAAAATAGCACTGAAAATGTCCAGATTATTAAGGGTTCTGTTCAATCATATATTGATAACGAAAAATATATTTTTTGCTATTCTGCGATTGAAAACACTGATTGGTACATAATGGGGGCAATACCATTTGGATATGTAACTGCCGATTCTAAAGCAATAGGGATGGCAATATTTAATGTGGGTACAGTGATTTTTATTTTGGCTATATTGATTTCACTAATCATATCGATGAGTATATTATCCCCATTGAGTAAACTTGAAGCTCTTATGCAACAAGCAAAGGATGGGAATCTTAATATATTTATAGATGATAAGTTCCGTGATGAAATATCTTTTTTAGGCAGCCATTTTAATGAAATGCTTAATAATATCAGAAACCTTGTATCTAGAGTAAGTAATTCCTCCCAACAGGTTTTAAAAAGTGCAGGAGATGTTACAGGGCTTTCATCCACATATTTAAATTCCTATGAGCAAGTTGCATTGAGTATGGCTCAAATCGCACAGGGAGCATCGGAACAGGCAGAAAACAGTCAAGATACGGTAGCATTTGTAAACAAGCTATCCGATGACATAAACAAAGTTGAAGATAATGTAAAATCAACTGTTGAGATTGTAGAACACACAAAAACGCTTAGTGAAAATGCTATGGTTGCGGTGGACTCTCTTAATAAAAAATCGTTGCAGACAGGATTGGTGTCTGAAAAAATATTCGACAACATAAATATATTAAATACAGATATGAAGCAAATAGAAAGGGTTATAAAGTTTATAGGAAGTATTTCTGAACAAACTAACTTACTTGCGCTAAATGCGACTATTGAAGCTGCAAGGGCTGGAGAAGCAGGCAGGGGCTTTGCTATAGTTGCTGATCACATAAGGAAGCTTGCAGAGCAAACACGGGAAGCCCTAAATAGTATTAGCACAGTGATAAGAGATATTCAGGAAAAAACTAAGGTTACTGCCAGCTCCGCCAATGAAACACAGATAATAATTAAACAGCAATTAGAGGCGGTGGGTCATACGGATAATTCATTTAAAGCTATACTAAAAGCCATGGATGAAATAATTACCTATATGGGAAAGTATAGTGAATCGGTTAATGCAATCCTCAAATCAAGAGAAGAGACACTTGACGCTATAAATAACATTTCTGCAGTCTCCCAGGAAACTGCTGCAACAGTGGAGGAGGTAGCTGCCACTACCCAGGATCAGATAACGGGCATTGAAGAACTTACAAAACAGTCCAAACTCCTTAATAGAATGGCACAGGAATTAAACGAATCAATATCAATATTTAAACTGTAAAAGAATACCTATCAAAATTTTAAAAAGGCAATATATTAATTATACCAGACAAACATAGAGTGGGGACAAAAATTTAAACCTCATATAATTCATTATGTCCAAAATCCAATAGGAATAAAAAGGCTTGAGTAAAGATGCGGATTATGGGATAATAATGTAATTAGGGTCAGTGGTTAGGGCTCTGCCAACGATATTCGGAGGTGTTTTTAAATGAGGAATAAGGTTATCCGTTCTAGTGAAGGAAGATTTGAAAACGATGTAAGAAAAAGTACATTGCCAACAATGGTATACTTTTATTCGGACGAATGTCCCCCCTGTAATTACTTTGGGCCTTTGTTTGAAAAGCTTGCCGAAAAGTACGCCGGAAAAATGAAGTTTATTAAAATACATCGCCAGCAAAATAGGCAGCTTGCAGAAGAATTAAATATAAAAAGTAGCCCTACTGTATTATTTTTTAAGCATGGAGAGGAAATCTGCTCAAGATTAAACGGCTATATTAAAAAAACAGAAATTGATAATGAGATTGAAAATGTTATCGGAGGTATATGTCAAACGAAGGAAAGGGAAAAGGTATTTTGCGATCTTTTAATAGTAGGTGGGGGACCTGCGGGTTTATCAGCGGCGATATTTGCAGCTAGGGCAAGGCTTCATACGGTGGTTTTGGATGCGGGACTTGCAGGCGGACAGGTATCAACTACCTTTCATGTTGCAAACTACCCTGGTACAAACGGGGTGGTAAGAGGAATGGATCTTATGCAAAACATGAAAAACCAGGCTATTGAATTCGGCACACAGATAGAGGAGCTTGCAGAGATATCTGAAATTAATTTGGAGGGAGAACAAAAGCATGTAGCGGCTTTGGATGCGGACTATTATGCAAAGGCTTTAATAGTTGCAACTGGAGCCGAGCCAAGAAAATTGCCAGCCGAAGGTGAGGAGGAATTCAGGGGCAGGGGAGTGCATTACTGTGCTACATGTGATGGGGCGATGTACCATGATGCAAATATTTTAGTGATTGGGGGCGGAGATTCTGCCGTTGAGGAGGCGGTGTTTTTGACCCGTTATGCAAAGCATGTGACGATTGTACATCGTGCGGAATATTTTCAGGCATCGAAAGCAGCACAGGATGAGGCCTTAAAAAACCCCAATATAAGCATAATTCGTGATTCGCAAGTAGCTAAGATAATGGGAGAAAATTTTGTAAAGAGTGCCTTAATAGAAAATATTAAAACAGGAGATTCAAGAGAGATTGAAACCGATGGAATATTTGTATATATTGGTATGGAGCCAAAAACAGAGATTTTCCAAGGGAAAGTCAATATGGATGAACATGGATATATAATTACTGATCAGGATATGGGGGTCGGTATTCCTGGGATTTTTGCAGTCGGGGATGTTAGAAAGAAAAAGATTCGCCAAATTGCTACCGCTGTGGGGGATGGAGCGATAGCTGGGATTACAGCAGAAAGATTTATAAACGGCAGGATGTGGGACTACTAATCTTTCACAAAATTTTTGTTTAAGATGTTCAACGGGGGGAAAATATAAATAGGTGAGGAGAAATGATTATGTATGATGTAGTGATAGTTGGGGATGGGCCTGCTGGGATTTCAGCTTCTCTATATACGGTAAGGGCGAACCTCAAAACGATGGTTGTAGGCAAGGGAGACAGTGTTCTGGCAAAGGCAGATAAAATTGAAAATTATTATGGATTTTCCCAGCCAGTGGGGGGGAAGTTTCTTCTTGATGAAGGAATAAAGCAGGCTAGATCATTAGGTGTGCAGATAATAAGGGATGAAGTTGTGGGTATTGAAAAAAGTGACGCCTACGAAGTTTTGACCACAAGTAATAGATATACCTGCAAGGCTGTACTAATAGCAACGGGTCAGCCCGTAAAAAAGATACGAATTATGGGACTTGAGGATTTCGAGGGCAAGGGCGTTAGTTATTGCACCACATGCGATGGTTTTTTCTATAATAATCTTAAGGTGGGTGTTGTAGGGTTTAGGGATTTTGTAGTGCATGAGGCTGTAGAACTGGAGACATATACAAAAGATATAACCATATACACAAACGGAAGACAGCTTGAATTATCACCCCAATCCGAGCAAATAATTAAAAGATTTGAAGTAAACACTAAAGAACTATACAGGATCGATGGCGGGGAATATCTACAAAAAGTTTTCTTTAAGGATGGCACCAGTGAAGATATCGACGGGTTGTTTATGGCTTACGAGAGTGCTTCTAGTATTGATTTTGCAAGAAAGCTGGGAATTATAGTCGAAGCAAATTCGATAATCACAGACAAAGATCAACTCACAAATTTAGAGGGTTTATATGCGGCTGGTGACTGTACCGGGGGATTTAAACAGATTGCGACGGCGGTGGGACAGGGAGCTTTGGCGGGCAGGAGAATAATTGAATATATAAAAAGTCTGTAGGGTAGCAATGGAATTACAAAATAAAAAACACCAATAAAACATTAAGGAGTGGTATATATGGAGATTAAAGTTTATTCAACACCAACATGTCCGTACTGTACAATGGTAAAGCAGTATCTTGATTCAAAAAAGGTGGAATATAAAGAATACGATGTTTCAAAGGATAGGGAAGCAGCGGCCGAAATGGTTGAAAAGTCTGGACAAAGAGGAGTACCTGTAGTGGAGATCGGTGAAGATATTGTTATCGGTTTCGATAAAAAGAAAATTGACAGCCTTATATAGCAATGAGATTAATTGATGTAATTGGGGTGATGACCTAAGCCCTGCATGGGAAACATTTACATCATTTCGTGGGTTGATTTGGCTTTTGCCGTATGTTAATATTGAATTAGCAGAGTTATTCGGTCAAATGCAGTGCATAGACCCAAACGTTTTTAAAAAAACTATGGTTAAAATAATTTTTAATGCTATGATTTCGTCGAAGTAATGTGACTGATGCCCTGTGACTTTTGTCGCTGGGTTTTTTTTAATAAGTTTCGAATTTGCCTGGTTTTACTTTAGAATGGAGGGAGAAACTTGGTATACGGAAACACTATAGTGCTTGACGAAAATACTATATTTAAAAGTTTAAGAAGGGGTGATATAACATTCAACGAGGTGTTTGGGGATGTTTTACACTTCGTTGAGGCCGATACAAGTAGTTCCTACAGGATTTCCATAGGTTCGGATTCCCAGGTGGGGAAAACTACACTTTTTGTAACATGTATTCATGTTCACAGAATAGGTAAAGGTGCCATAGGCTTTTTACATAAAAGCCATCTAGCAAGACCCATCAAAAACCTACGGGAAAAAATTTATATGGAAACATGTGTTACTCTTCAGCTTGCTTACATGTTCGAACAGGAAAAGATCGATTTAATTCGGGATGTCCTTGCTAGAAGCGGCAGGGGTGTTACCTTTGAATTTCATATCGATATAGGGGAGAAGGGAAAGACAAAGGCACTCATTAATGAGATGGTAGGAATGGTAAAAGGTTTAAATTTTACACCTAAAATAAAACCAGATAGCTACTGTGCAAGCACTTTTGCAGATAGGTATACAAAAGCTATATAGCGGATAGGAGGTGCGAAATGGAGCAGGAACTAAAACAAAGGGGAGATATTCTGGATAGAAATATTCTTGTTTCCATGATCGATCACGCAGCCCTAAAGCCGGATGATACCGATGAGTGGGTTGCAAAGCAGTGCCAAATTGCTCTAAAATATGGGGTTTCTACGATATGTGTTAAGCCCTGCCATGTTGCTATGGCTACGGATATTTTAAAGGATACATATATCAAGGTGTCCACGGTCATAGGTTTCCCACATGGTTCAACAACTACGGCCTGCAAAGTTTTTGAAGCAAACGAGGCTATAAATAATGGTGCCTTGGAATTAGACATGGTACTCAATATCGGGAAGCTGCTATCGGGGGATTACGATTATGTAAAATATGATATCGAAAAGGTGGCTTTAGCGGTCCATGAAAGAAAAGCGTTATTGAAGGTCATAATAGAGACATCCTTGCTTACCGATGAGCAAAAAATTAGGGCTTGTACTTTGGCAAAAGAGGCGGGAGCAGATTTTTTAAAAACATCTACCGGCTTTAACGGTTCGGGTGCTACCCTTAAAGATATAAGCATTATGAAAGGTGCAGGCGGCGAAGATATGAAAATCAAGGCATCGGGGGGAATAAAAACCTTCGAACAAGCAGTGAAGTTTATAGAAGCTGGTTGCAGCAGGATCGGTACAAGCTCAACTATTTCTATTGCCGAGGGCAAATCAAATAACATATCCAAAATTTAATTTCAATAAGAATACTGAAAGTTTGATGAGCATAAGAATAATCTATGAAGAATTTAATGTGAGGTGTCCAGTTGGTGCAAAGATTTTTTTGTGTTGCTCTGGCATGTACTTTGATGTTATTGACCTGTATAGGTTGTTCGGATGCCGAAAAATACGGTTTAGGGGATGATGATGACTCATGCCCAGTAAGTAGCATTGCCTTAACGGAAGCTGAAGCTGTACAAATCTCAGACAAAATGCCGATACGTCTTTATTTTGCGAACGGGGACAATACAAAATTAAAACTAGAGATAAGATATATACCAGTTAGTGAGGGCAATAAGAGTGTAAACCATCTTGCACAAATAATTGTAAATGAGTTGATAGCAGGTCCAAAGGTTGCGGGAATCAAGCCGACTATACCAAAAGATTCAAAGCTTAAATCAGAAATAGAGATTAATGGAGAGGTTGCGACGGTCAACTTTACAAAGGAATTTAGAGATGATCACCCTGGGGGAAAGGCCCAAGAAAGGATGACAATTTACTCCATAGTAAACTCCCTAACAGAATTAAAGGAGATCAGCAAGGTAAAATTTTTAATAGAGGATAAATCCTCCCCTGAGTTTAAGGGAAATTTCAAGTTTGATGGTGTGTTTTTAAGGTGTGCACAGTTGATAAGCACTAAAAGCGAGCCTATGGGAATGGGAGATGCCGAGGGTGAATCGTATGGTGGCCGAAACGAAGGAGAGAATGACAAAGGTGTGGAGGAACCCGATGGGGATGAAACGAAAGATAAGGAACGGCAAACTGGTGCAGAAGCCGTAGATGAGGATGAAGTTTTTTGGGGTACTCCCGAGGACGACGAAAAATGGCAGGAATCCTTTGAAGAGGAGTATGAGCAAACCTATACGGAATATTTATATTAGGTACATATTTTATATGTGGGTTTAATAAAGACTGGGATAGCAAAATGGGTTTTTATTAAGCCTTTTTGTTTTATAAAAAATATGAATAAAAATAAGACCTGAAAATGATTTTTTGATGGTGCTTTCTGCTGTTATCTGATATAATGTAAATAAATATAAACGGGCATGCTAAGCAGGTTGTTTTGCAATAAACTCTCCACAATGACCTTTGACATTGCAAAATACGTACATTGATTTAGCGGCTTGGATTTAATAATATTTTAATAAGGTATGGGAGATTTGGTATGAATACAAGCAAATTAACAAGCAGGTTTTGGGCTTATTTTCTAGATAGTATAATTTTGGCAGGCATTTACTCGGGGGTATTATTAATATTAATTTTCTTTTTCGATTTTCAAATGCCTATAAATGATTTTATGGAGGGGGAATATGTATCAACGGTAGCTTTGTATCTTACATATGCAATATTGTTTTTGATCTACGAAGTTTTATTCCTAAGCTCCAAACTAGCGGCAACACCCGGAAAGCTTTTACTAGGGATTGAATTGACCACCGATAAAAACAATAAGTTTATAAGGGTATTACTTAGATCCCTCACAAAGATTATTGCTTTATCGCTTTACCTGGTTCATATTATACTCTCCATCTTGGCTGCTTTTAGTAAGGATAAGCGCATGCTTTACGATAAGATAACCGGTACCTTTGTTGTTAACAAAAAAACAAGGCGTTCTTCTTCTGGGGAGATTGATCCCAATGAATTATTCGATGAGATGAAAAGAAGGGGACTTAGAACCTATAGCGAACAAAAGGCGTTGGCTGAGGAATTATACGGTAGTGACAAAAATGCTTCAACTGGTTCTTACGGATGGGTTGGAGCAGTATTTCTTATTATTTCTTTCACCTGCGGAAGTTTTTTCATACTAGAACTAATACAGCAGTTGGGGAATTATACTGTAAGATAATGGGTGTCATCTAAGGATAGCAACTATATAGACATAAAACAATTTTTATGCTATAATAAAATTGTGCTATAGTTATGCATGCATGTCATATCAAATTCCTTTTTACAGGGATCCGGTTTACATTTTTTAAAGATTACCTTAACAGCTTTTCGGGGGTATTCGGTTTTCACAGGGTTGCCTGTATTTTATTTTACGAAAATTAATAACATATTATATTTTAGTGCAAATCTTGAAGTTATCGTACTTAAATAGTAAGATAGGAAATATATATTTATTGGTGCTTTGCATATAAATAATAGGGACTAACTTGCGGTGTAATGTTGGGCTGCGCTAAAAGTGGAAAATATGGTATTTTGTCCAGATGTAGGCCACTGGTATATTATAGTGCAGTACTAAAATAAAGATTGCAAATAGTCCAATAAGGGGAGAATACTTATGAAGGATAGAAAAAGAGTGCTGGTTGTTTTTGGTGGGGCTTCGCCAGAACACGAAATCTCCAGGATATCGGCGGCCTCTATACTAAAAAATATTGACAACGAAAAGTACGAGGTATCTACGGTGGGGATTACAAAGGACGGAAAGTGGTTGACCTACAGCGGAGAGATCGATAAAATACCTACAGGGGAATGGGAGCATATAGTTTTGGGAATTAATAAAAGTACCAACCCCGCACTTTCAGTAGCGAACTATGGAACTCCTGCAAATTTTTTAGATGGGAAGGGCAACTTAAAGGTAAATGGAAAGAATATAGATGTTGTTTTTCCTGTGCTCCATGGCTGTAACGGGGAAGACGGGACAGTTCAAGGGCTTTTTGAGTTAGCTTCTATACCCTATGTAGGTTGCGGGGTATTGGGTTCATCTCTAGGTATGGATAAAATTTATGCAAAAATTATGTTTGAGAAGGCCGGTATACCCCAAGCTGATTACCTTTATTTTACGAGGAGGGAAATGGCTAGGGATATAGAAAACATAATTAGAAGAATCGAAGGGAAGCTAGGATATCCTGTATTTGTAAAGCCATCCAACGCAGGTTCTTCGGTTGGCGTTAAAAAGGCACACAACAGAAATGAACTGGAAGAAGCACTCAATTTGGCGGCAAAATACGATCGGAAGGTGCTTGTAGAAGAATATATAAATGGCAGGGAAATTGAATGTGCAATTTTGGGTAACGAGGATCCCAGAGCATCCCTAGTCGGTGAGGTAATTCCAGGGAACGAGTTTTATGATTACAAGGCAAAGTATATCGACAATAACTCTGAAATAAAAATACCGGCGGATTTGCCTATGGCCAGCGTAGAAAATATAAGAAACTATGCAATAAGCGGGTTTAAGGCTTTAGACTGTTCGGGACTTGCAAGGGTCGACTTTTTTGTAGACCGGGAGGATGGGCAGATTTACATAAATGAGATTAATACCATGCCGGGTTTTACAGATATTAGTATGTATCCTATGCTGTGGGAGGCAATGGGGATATCATATAAAGAACTAATCGGCGAACTAATAGAGTTGGCATTTGAAAGATTCGAGGATAATTTAAGACAAATCGACAGCTAAAACTCCTACGATAGGTTCACAGTTTAATCAAGCTATATTTGGGGGAAAATATTATGGATAATAGACCGATCGGGATTTTTGATTCTGGATTAGGTGGTCTTACTGTTCTAAAAGAAATAAAAAACTTGCTTCCGGAGGAAAGTTTAGTATATTTTGGCGATAGCGGAAGATCGCCCTATGGTACAAAATCCAAAGAAATCATTATAAAATATACATTTCAGGATATTAGGTTTCTTTTAAACCAAGACATAAAGATGATTGTAATCGCATGTAATACGGCCAGCGCATGCAGTATTGACATGGTAAAGCGTAGTTTCGATATCCCGGTGGTGGAGGTCATAAAGCCAGGTTCTATTAGCGCTGTCAGAGCAACAGTCAACAAAAAGGTTGGGGTAATCGGGACGGTTGCAACGGTGGATAGTGGAGTTTATGAAAGGGCCATTAATAAAATAGAACCCACCATTGAAGTTTATCAAAAGGCTTGTCCTATGTTTGTACCGTTGGCTGAGGAGGGTTGGTGGGAAAATAATATTGCACAAAAAATTGCCGAAGAATATCTTCTGTCCTTAAAGGAAAAGGGGATCGACACCTTGGTGTTGGGCTGTACCCACTACCCCCTTTTGCATAATACTATAGCAAAGGTTATGGGTGATGGTGTTAAACTGGTTAATTCAGCCCTAGAGGCTGCGAAAGCTGTTAAGGAGGTGATAAGCAAAAATAATTATGGAAGAGATAAAGGAATAGCACCTGTACACAGGTACTATACAAGCGACAGCGTTGAAAAGTTTGAATCTCTGGGCAATTCCATTTTGAACAAAAAAATACGTTCTGCTGAAAAGGTTGATATTGAAAGATATTGATAAAACCAGCAATCGGTTGGATCGTGGAAGAATCAAATGCACTCGGGAAAGCAGGAAAGTATTTAAAAAGTAAGGGGGGGGCTTATATCCCCACCAAAAATGGAGGCGGTGTTTTTATGAATAAAAATGTTATTATTTCAGTGAGAGGGATTCAGACTTCTGCAAATAAGGACAAAAATAAGCTGGAGCTAGTGACAGAAGGTAAATATTACAAAAAAGGCAACGCCTATTATGTGACTTACAAGGAGAGCGAGGTTACGGGTATGGAGGGTACTACAACTACCCTAAAGATTTCTGATGGGGTGGTTACATTGATGAGATTTGGTTCGGTTAATACCCAGTTTATTTTCGAGCAGGGACAGAACCATCTATCGTATTATGATACCAGACACGGAACCTTTACCATGAAGATCACCACCCGCTTAGTTTCGATAGATGTTGATGATGGGGGCGGCGAAATAAAGGTTGATTATAAGCTTGAAATAGATGATAATAAAAGTGGCGAAAATGATTTTCATATGTTTATTAGAGAGGCAGGGCAATTTGATGACAAATCTCTTGGAGACTATAAAGCAGCAAATTGATGCAACAGTCAGGGATTCAATACAAACGGCATCAAGGAATGGACAGATTTGTGAATTTAACATAGACAAATTAATTGTTGAGATCCCAAAAGACACTAATCACGGTGATTTTTCTACTAATATAGCCATGCAGGCTGCAAAAGTTGTGAGAAAAGCACCCAGGCAGGTAGCAGAAATTATCATTGAGAATATGAAATTAGAAAATACATACATCGAAAGGCTAGAAGTGGCTGGCCCGGGTTTTATAAACTTTTTTCTGGGAAACCAATGGCTTTACGATGCTTTAAAAATTATTCAAAAGAGGGGAGAGGACTACGGTAAAATAAATGTTGGCAATGGGCAAAAAGTCATGGTGGAATTTGTAAGTGCCAACCCGACGGGTCCTCTCCATATGGGTAATGCAAGAGGCGGTGCACTAGGTGATTGCATAGCCAGTGTTTTGGAAAATGCCGGCTATGATGTGACAAGAGAATACTACGTAAATGATGCAGGCAATCAGATCGAAAAGTTTGGGTCTTCCCTTGAAGCAAGGTATATCCAGCTTTTAAAAGGCGAGGATGCCGTGGAATTTCCTGAGGATGGCTATCACGGCGATGATATTATAGAGCATGTACGGGCTTATATTGGGGAAAATGGAGACAAACTTATTGATGTTAAAAGCAGCGAAAGGCGTAGAATACTCGCTGAATACGTTCTCCCCAAAAATATACAGGAGATTAAAAATGGTCTTGAAAGCTATGGCATCAAGTTTGATGTTTGGTTTTCGGAGCAATCTCTTTATGATGGGGGACAAATTCAGGAAACACTCAATTTTCTACAGGAAAAGGGACACACAGAAGAAAGGGATGGGGCTATATGGTTTAAATCCACAAAATTTGGAGCGGACAAGGATGAGGTACTCGTCAGAAACAACGGCACCCCAACCTATTTTGCATCCGATATAGCCTACCATAGGAATAAATTCGAAAAGCGCGGTTTTGATTGGGTGATAAACCTTTTGGGTGCAGATCACCACGGGCATGTGGAAAGAATGCAGTGTGCTATGAAAGCTTTGGGGGTCGCCCCTGAAAGGCTGGACATAGTACTTTTTCAGTTGGTAAGGCTCTATAGAAATGGCGAGATAGCACGTATGTCAAAGCGGACGGGGAAGGCCATATCCTTGGTGGATTTATTGGAGGAGGTAGGCAGGGATGCCGCAAGATTTTTCTTCAACACGAAGGCCTCAGGCAATCACCTAGATTTTGATTTGGATTTGGCAGTGGAAGAATCAAAGGATAATCCAGTTTTTTATGTTCAGTATGCTCATGCCAGGATATGCAGTATGTTGAACCTTTTAAAAAGCGATGGTTACAGGGTTCCAAATATTGGCTCTGTCAAACTGACATTACTAACAAAACCCGAGGAAATAGATCTAATGAAAAGTCTGGCAGCATTTCCAGAAGAGGTAAGGATCTCTGCAAAGACCCTTGAGCCAAGCAGACTTACAAGGTATGTTTGTGAATTGGCATCAAGTTTCCATAGCTTTTACAATTCATGCAAGGTAAAGGGCAAGGATAAAGAGCTTATGGAAGCAAGGATGATACTTGTGGACAGCACAAGAATTGTCATTAAAAACGTTCTTAATTTATTGAGTATAGAAGCCCCCGAGAAAATGTATAAATGTTTTGAGGAGTGATAAGTTTACCCTCAACGCCTTACAATTAATTCAAAAAATCATAAAGGAGGATGAATTATGACTATCAAATGGCTGGGCCACTCATGTTTTCTTTTAACATCCCAAGAAGGGACCCGAATAGTTACAGATCCCTTTGATGAGACCGTAGGATACAGAGTGGAAGCCATAGAAGCAGAAATTGTATCTACAAGTCATGAACATTACGATCATAATAATATAAGCATTATTAAAGGCGATGCTAAGCACATAAAAGGCGCCGGAAAGGTAAGGATTGGGGATATCGAGGTAACATCCGTTGAGTCCTTCCACGATGAATGCAAAGGTAAAAAACGTGGTAAAAATTACATTTTTAAATTTGGCATTGACAATATAAATATTTGCCATTTAGGGGATCTAGGTCATGTTTTAAATCGGAAGCAGTTAGAAGAAATAGGTAAGGTCGATATCTTGCTAGTGCCTGTAGGGGGTATATATACTATAGACTACAATGAGGCCTACGAGGTAGTTGAACTTATAGGGCCTTCTGTTGTGATCCCAATGCACTACAAAACCCCGGCACTTTCATTTGAGCTGGATAGTGCAGATAAGTTTTTAGAGAAAATGGGCAAATGGGAACACACCAATAAGCAGGAAATTATGCTTACTAAAGATAAAATAGGAAGAGATAGGCAAGTTTTGGTCTTAAATTATACTCAGTAGGTATATTAGGGGCATTCCCCCCTTGTAAAGACTTTTGCCAATAATGAAAAAACTATAATTAGCCGATATAAAATACGGCTAATTATTTTTTTAGCGCTTTTCGCCGGGGGTAGAAGATGTTTATATCCACGACGCATAGTTTATGGGGTTATATCCAAAGGAAGGAAACTAAAAGAAGTCTGAATCGGGGGGCAATGATATAAATATGAAAAAAAAATATTCGAGGATAAAAAAAATTGGAGCATCCATGGCTAAAATATTACTATTTATTATACCTTTTACTTTTTGTATATCTGTCTACTCTATGCAGGAAACGGAAAAGGTATTTTATGGTATGGAGGGTGCGCCGGCTTTACTTAAAAACATTGATTTCTCCGATGTTAAAGCTCCGGGGACATGGGCGAGAGAAGCAATTTATGAAGTTGGGGCCCTAGAAATAGTAAAGGGCTATGGAAATGGTATATTTGGCCGTACAAATGGTGTAACAAAGGAAGAGGCAATTGCAATTATCTACAGGGCGGCGGGAAGGGAAACCGATGCACAGATGATGGCGGAAATTATAGACAATATGAGGAGCAGGGAGGAAAAGAACACCAATGCTCTGGCTATGTGGTCAGATGGATATCTACAACTTGCGGCCAATGAAGGGTTAATAAGTGCAAAGGATCTAGAGGATGCTTTTAGCTCCAATCAGGATATTACGAATAGGGATTTTTTTAACAGAAGGGCACCTGCCCAAAGACAGGAGTTGGCTTATTGGATTTCGTCGGTACTAGATCTCGAACCAATATATGGGCAACAAAAGATATTTAATAATTTCAGAGATTGGATGGATGCGGATCCGCATAAAATACCTTATATCGAAACGGTGCTGGTAGAAAATATAATGAACGGCGAAGGTAATGGTTATTTCAGGCCAACGGGTCATGTTACCCGTGAGCAACTTGCACAGATAATAAAAAATGCCGATTTCAAGATACTTCCGTTACTTGATTGCGAAAAATATATCGGTACTATAGAAGAAATCAAGAGGGCAGTTGACTTAACCCAGCAGCAAAGCAGATATCTTAAAACCTTTAATATAAGAAACAGTAATGGTAAATTGCATGAGATAATAACAGAGCTCTATAACAATTCAGAACAATACAAAAACGAGTTGGAAGATCAAAAATTGAGCTCCCAAGGGGCTGATTTGATTGTTTATAAAGATGGTTTGCTAAAGGATAGTTCCTGCCTTGAAAAGGGTGACAGGATTGAGTACATAGCCTCAAAAGATAAACGCATAAAATACATTAAGGTATTATCAAATACATCGGATACGAAATATATTGTTGCCCAAATAAATGATATAGATTTTGAAAACAACATAATCAGGGCAGCGGGGTTTTTTGATATTGAATACCCCGTCACAGACATGGGAGATATTGACCCCTTCATAGGACAGGATGGGGATGGTGAGATAAGCTGTGTTTACAGCAGCAGTGCAGACGTGTTTATCGGGGGCGTAAAATCTGATATAACAGATATTTTGCCCAATATGGAGGTTATTTTATCCATAAGGGATAATATTATATTTTCAGTAGAAACCTTGGAATTAAGGCTCAAAGATCAAGGGGTTATAGGCGGTATAGTTGAGGATAATAACCCACATTTAGGGTATATAACCTTGTATAACAGTGAATTCACAAGCCAGGAAAGCCCTGGAAAGAGAACTAAGACATATAATTACGCAAACCCTAAAAGCATTACAGTATATAAAAACAACACAAGTTCAACCCTTGAGGAAATAGAAAATGGGGATTCTGCTTATATAAAGTTGAGTGAAAAGGGTGAAATTGAGATTATAAGCGCTGTTGATAATTATATCGTAAAACACGGAAAGGTAATATCTAAAAATTCCGATCTCATCAATGTGGCCTATGATGAGGGGGTGCAGCAGGTTATCCGTGTCCAAGGGGATGTTCCGGTGGAATTGGAAGGGAAACTTGTGGATTATAATACCCTGAGGGATGGGGATAGAATCAAGCTTCTTCTCAATGTCACAGATAAAAATACAGCTCTAAAGAAAATTACAATTGAAGGCGATGAACGCTTTATCACAAATATTTACCGGGGAATTATTTCGGATTTTGATTATGTTTTTGGAAAGCTATTATTAAAAAATATGGAGAAGCTCGGTAGTGGCAAATGGGAAAGAATTGAGCAAAAAGGTTTTACTACTTTAGGGCTTGCGGAAGATAGCAGGTTTATTTCCGGTATTGAAGAGTTAGAGCCACAGGTCGTGAAAGGGCTTTTGAAAAATAGGCCTGCTTATATTGCGGTTGAAAAAGATTATAGTGGAAAAGAAAGAGCGGTGTTTGTATCCTTTAAAAATACCGATGATAACTGGACACCTGTTTTCGACGATATTATATCCGCATCCACAGGAGGCAAAGAAGGCGCAATTACCCTTGGCAACGAATATAGAAATATTCATTATGATGGGGGTACAATCATAGTAAAAGATAACAGATTGGTTACAGGCGGGAGTATAAACGCAGAGGATCACGCTTTTGTAGCCGCTAGCAGAAGTTACAAAGATGGAGAATACTATGCGGGCGTGATACAAATAAGTGAAAAAATATCAACAAAACGCCTCAGAATCTATCGGGGAAGGATAAATGCTATAAAGCCAAATGAAAGCTTTACAGTGGAATCGTTTTCTGAACTGGGTATGCCCGATTGGAGCTATTTTAATACACCAAAAAGCTTTGAAATAACATATGATACAAGGATTTTAGATGACGATGGTGTGGTAGGTCAAAGGGATTTTACAGACCGCGGGGACGAAGGGTTTAAGGGTAGGACGGTTTATATAATTGCAGAAGGTACGGAGGCAGTATTGATAAGTACAACACCCTATGGTAATATCAACATAAAGGGGGAAATATGTGATATTATACAAGAAACAGCTGGAGGTGGCGGAGCCGGTGCAGCGACGGATAGAGATGAGGGAGAAACAAAAAAACCTGCGGGAATAAGATTACTGGATATAAAAAGATATGATCCAGAGACCTTTATATGGGTGGATAGCGAAGAATCCGAATTTAGCATTCTTCAAAACAGTATCATAATAAAGCGTGATAATATTATAAAACCCACTGATCTAAAAAAGGGGGATAAAGTGAGAATCATAACAAACGACAGCAGTGAAACGGGATATGCTTATATTATATTTGTCGAGTGAGATTTTTACACTGAAGATACTTTTAAAATGGAGACTTCTAGTTTCTGGAGGCGAGTAGATATGTTAAAAAAGACTTTATTATACATGCTCTTTGTATCAGTGATATTTTTCAATAATCACACTGTGGGGGTTATGGCCAAAGCAGGGAGCAACGGATATGAGGGGGGGATCTCCTCGGGGGAATCCCCGGGCAAGAATTCTTTTGAATATAAAGAAGTATGCCTCATAACGGGGGAGCCTATAATATTTGAAGGGATGTTAACAGTAAAGAAAACCCTTAAGCAAGATAAGGCAACGGGTGGCAATATAATAACGGAAAATTATACTTATAGCCTACAAAATGTTCAAAACGGGGCAACCCTTTCGAGGTTTGTTTCTTACAATACCCTTCTTACCAAAAAGGAAAATGGACAGGTAATAGAAGAAACTAATTTAAATGCACGCTGCACAGAGGTAGTAAGAGTGGGAAACACCACCTATACCCTATCTAACTATGATTTCACAAAGACAAATATAGTCGATCCCCAGCCTGCGGTTGATTATTTTGCAGGAAATATGTGGGGAAGGAAAACCTACCAGGTAAATGGTGGGGCGAATGCCGGGACGGTTATTGTTGAGGTTTCCGGAAATTTCTACGGATACAACCATTTTTGGGGTAATACCGAAACTCAGGTTTTAGATTATATTATTCAAGGAGAGAAAAAAGACAGCGATGAATTAGATAGATGGGGAGGAACGGCTAATATAAAGTTATCTTCTTCAATAAGCAAGCAAATCAGCTATATACAAAACGAACCTGAAACTATAAGTTTTGAGGGGGGCTTTGTACAGAACCAATATAATAGCCGTATACTTCAGTATACTGCAAATCTTCCGGAGTTTGATTTTAAAGGTGTTTCTACTGATAGGCTGGTTGAAGCAAGGGATAGGCTTGGGCTTGAGGGTTTTCCTGTGAGCAAAAGGCTATTAGTCCCTAATCTCAATCATATACGGGGGCATTGGGCAGAAAATGATATAAAGGCCCTCTATAGTCTCGAGGTATTTACTGAAGACCAACAAAACTTCGATCCTGCACAGATAATGACCAGGGCGGAATTTGCGGATGCAATTATACTAGCATTAAAAGATGTGCCCAAGGATCCATTGCTGGTTGAATCAAGGACAAGTGCAAGTAAAACCAATAAGAAAGAGGAGGAAAAGGTTTCACCCTTTATGGATGTCCCAACGGATAGCAAGTATTTTGGCAGTATAGAGAGCGCATACAAAAGGGGCATGATAAGCGGTAGAGGATATAATATTTTTGCTCCCGATGATTATCTTACTACTGCCGATGCAATTACTATAATTATAAACGCCCTTGGAATTGAGGGTCTAGCACCTTCAATGGGGGTAGTTACTACGTTCAGGGATGATGATACTATTCCCCAATATGCTAAAAGAGCGGTTTACGTAGCACAAAGGATAGGGCTTATATTAGGGGATGAAAGGGGTTACCTAAAACCAAGTGAGCATATTACAAAAGCAAGGGCTGCTGTAATTATTAATAAACTAATTAATTATATGAGAAATGATTTAAAGCAAGATTATAGAGAACGGATAGTAAATTATTAAAAAAGGGGATTAGTAGAATGAAAAAGACAGTGGGTATGTTGATGATTTGCTTTATAATCCTGTCCATTTTAATGGGTGGAAACGTGTTTGCACAGAAACTGGAACAACAAACTGTTGGTGCTTCCAGTGTAGATTATTTAAATGTCATTACGGAAATGGTGATGGATAGATATGATGGTGAAATAGATCAGAGGACCCTTTTGGAAGGGGCTTTAAGAGGAATATTTGATACCATGGACTCTTACACAACTTTTTATACGAATGAGGAGGCCGAAATTTTTTTTGGCGATTTCAATGGAAATTATATAGGTATAGGAGTTGCGTTTTATGAGTCTAATGGAAGGTTTATCATAGAGCATATATATGAATCTTCCCCGGCAAAGCAGGCAGGCCTTAAGGCAGGGGATGAGATAGTCGAGATTGATGGATTAGAAACGGCTGGCTGCTCACTGGAGGAGGTTGCCTGCCTTTTAGATGGTGAGGAAGGGAAAGAGGTCTTGGTGGGTGTGTCAAGGGAAGGCAAAATAATAAGATATAAACTTGTAAGACGGGAAATTAGGATAGAATCAGTTACATACGGCATAGATAAGGGGATTGGCTACATTAGATTAGAAACATTTAACTCTAATGCAAATGAATCCATGGATAATGCTTTAAAAGAGATGGATGCAAACGGAGTCAAAAGAATTATACTGGATCTACGAAATAATCTTGGTGGTGATATGGAGCAGGCCATATTAATCGCCCAAAAGCTTGTCCCCGAGGGTTTGATATCAAAACTTACCTTCAAATCCAAATCAGCCGAAAACGAGGAATATTACTCGAGGATTACTGAATCAAAATATAATCTTGTGGTTTTAGTAAATGATATGACCGCAAGTGCTTCGGAGGTGCTTGCAGGAGCAATCCAAGATCGTGGTGCGGGGCTTTTGGTAGGTACCAAAACATTTGGAAAAGGGAAGGTCCAAAACTTGTATCCTATATTGACGCCGGAGGCGGTCGACAGGTATAAAGAAGGTAACGGTATAATTTATATTGATGGGTTTGAGATACTCAATGATTATGGTATTTATTTGCCTGATAAGGATATTGTGGGATGGGTCAAAATGACGACAGGCGAATATTACACTCCGAAGGGAAGAAAAGTTCACGGTAATGGGCTTATTCCAGATGTTTATATAGAAAATCAAGCCTTTGTATTAGGGGATATAAGCTTAAGAGATATTAAAAAATTGAAGATGCAGGTTAAACCGTCCTTGAATTTTGCAGGGGAAGAGGTCCTTAGTGCAGAAAGTATTTTACTGTTTGCGGGATACGATGTAGATTGGCCGGATAAATTTATGGATGAAAAAACCGTACAGGCAGTAGCTAGGTTTCAAAAGGAACACGGTTTATACCCATACGGTGTATTAGATTTTGCTACACAAAAGGAATTAAACAAAAAATTGGAGGAACTTATGGCAAGCAAAGATAGGCAATACCTAAAAGCTATAGAGCTGCTTTCCGACGCAGGGTAAAGGATATTTGTATTTTATAAGGTTTTGTATTTAATATATTACGAATTAAAAAATATCTATTGACAGTGTTTTGTGTCATATATAGAATATAACCGTGTGTTTTTATTTTGTTATAATTAAAAAATACTGCAGGATAAATCAATCAGCCGTGAAGTGGATTTCTCGGCTGTACTTATTGGTGAGGGTTAATATAATGTGAAACCCCAATATTAGGGTATCCTAATAATCTTGTAATTTCTATTTTTAGTGGAGGATTGAAAACATGTCTGTCAAGTACATTTTTGTAACCGGTGGCGTTGTTTCAGGACTTGGTAAGGGGATAACGGCTGCTTCTCTTGGAAGGCTTCTAAAAGCTAGAGGTCTTCATGTAACCATCCAAAAATTTGATCCGTACATAAACGTTGATCCCGGCACTATGAGTCCATATCAACATGGGGAGGTATTCGTAACGGATGATGGAGCCGAAACCGATTTGGACTTGGGTCATTACGAAAGGTTTATAGATGAGAATTTAAACAAAAACAGCAATATTACAACCGGGAAGGTTTATTGGTCCATTTTGAGAAAGGAAAGAAGGGGGGATTTTCTCGGTGGTACGGTGCAGGTTATTCCCCATGTGACCAACGAGATAAAGGAAAGAATCTACAGAGTTGGTAAAACAAATAGCACCGATGTTGTAATAACCGAAATAGGGGGTACGGTGGGGGATATAGAAAGCTTGCCATTTCTCGAAGCGATCCGGCAAGTTGCCACCGATGTCGGGCGGGAAAATGTAATGTATATACATGTTACGCTTGTCCCCTACATTAGTAAATCGGGGGAGCTTAAAACCAAGCCCACCCAACACAGTGCAAAAGAACTAAGAAGTATAGGTATACAGCCCGATGTAATCGTTTGCCGCACCGAAAAAAGGTTGACAAAAGAGATAAAAGATAAGATCGGGTTGTTTTGTAATTTGCCGGGCGAATCAATAATCCAAAACTTGGATGCAGAAATTCTTTATGAGGTCCCGTTAATGCTCGAGGAGGAAGGGCTGGCCACCATTGTTTGTAAGAGGTTGATGCTTTCTTGTCCGGAACCCGATATGATCGAATGGTGCAAAATTGTAAACAGGCAAAAAAATCTGACTAAAAGCGTAAACATAGCGCTTGTGGGCAAATATATTGAATTGCATGATGCTTATTTAAGTGTTGTAGAGGCCCTTACCCATGCCGGAATAGCAAATAATGCAGAAGTAAAAATAAAATGGGTTGATTCTGAGGAGCTCGACGAACAAAACTTGGAAAAATATTTTACAGGTGTAGATGGAATTTTGGTACCCGGGGGCTTTGGTGATAGGGGAATAGAGGGGAAAATTCTTGCCGCAGGATTTGCGCGCAGAAATGATATTCCATATTTGGGTATATCCTTGGGTATGCAGGTAGCGGTTATCGAATTCGCAAGAAATGTTGCAAATTTGGAAGCGGCAAATAGTCCGGAATTTTGTGCAGATACACAGCATCCGGTTATCGATTTAATGCCGGATCAAAAAGATATATGTGATAAGATAGGAACCATGAGGTTGGGGTTGTACCCTTGCAAAATTGTTGAAGATACGGGAGCATACAGGATATACAAAAATAAACTTATATATGAAAGGCACAGGCACAGGTATGAATTTAATAACGAATATAGGAAAGTTTTGACTGAAAAAGGACTTATACTTTCTGGGTTGTCGCCCGATGAAAGACTTGTGGAAATCTTTGAATTGGAGGGGCATTCGTGGTTTATTGGAGTTCAGTTTCACCCCGAATTCAAATCAAGACCCAACAGGGTGCATCCGCTTTTTAAAGATTATATAGGGGCATCCCTCGAATATAGTATTAAATAACTTTAAAAGAAAATAATCTTATGTATAGTATAAAACCCTATGGATATGTAAACAATTATACTAAGCAATTAAAGTCTGTACTGTAAAAAAACTTGAGCATTGAGCTATTTTGCAATAGGAGGCTTTTAGAATATGGTTCAATTGTCAAAATATTGGGGGAATTTATACTATGTTCAAATTATTGGGGAGCACTACAGTAAAAAGGAATAAGACCAAAAAATTTTTGCTTAAAATGGTTATGATTGTTTTTCTAACCTCCATAACTGTTTTGGCTGGGATACTTATATCCAGCCCAAAGGATGTAAGCGGAGGGATTGCGGACAACCTTGTAAGATTACATGTTTTAGCCAATAGCGATTCGCCGGAAGATCAACAACTAAAAAGGGATGTAAAAGATGTAGTGATAGAATATATGAAATCTAAGCTTGAGGGTATTGGGGATATTGAATCCGCAAGAAAAATAATAAAAGAGAATTTTGGCAGGATCGAGGAAATTTCGATAAATGAAATAAAAAGGCAGCATTATGATTATGATGTAAAGGTGGTGCTGGGGAATTACCCCTTCCCAACAAAAATTTATGGGGATATAGGGTTGCCGGCGGGGAAATATGAGGCTTTAAGGATTGTAATTGGAAAGGGTGAAGGACAAAACTGGTGGTGCGTATTATTTCCTCCACTTTGTTTTGTAGATGCCACGCACGGGGTGGTGCCCGATTCAGCTAAAGATAGTCTCCAAGAGGTTCTTACGGAAGAAGAGTATTGTCTGGTTACTGTTATTGGCATGGAAGAAGAAATCCCGATTAAGATGGAATTTAAAGTTGCAGAGATGTTTAAAGATTCCAGAACAAGGCTGAATGGAGCGGTAAATAGATTTTTTAGATTGTTTTCGAAGGATACGGAATAAAAAATCAAGGGATCACAAGGTTTGTAAAACCCTCGGGTTTTTTGGGGTAACATATTATAAAGTATATAGGGTATAGTTAAGGCTTTAAAAACGGAGGATATAACGATTCTTCGTTTTTTTTGCATAGTAGTTTTTTATGGTTGGCCGATATTTTGATAAAATAATAACACTTTCGTATTGAAGGTATATATATATTTGATATATACTCTAATAGAATTAGGCAGGCTACAAATGCCGATGGTAAATCGACTTATGACATTACAAAATATAGGGGAGAGGGGAGCAAAAGTGGCAAGATTAGATCAATATAAAACTCCGGTGTTTGATGCGATTAAAAGGTATGTCGAAAGCAATGTAATCCAGTTTCATGTACCTGGACATAAGCAGGGGGCAGGTATAGATGAACTCAGGGAATATATAGGGGAACGCGCTCTGCAAATGGATGCAAATGGAATGGGGGATTTGGATTTTGCCAATAATCCCACTGGTGTTATATACGAGTCAGAAACACTGATGGCGCAGGCTTTTGGGGCACAAAACGCATATTTTCTAGTAAACGGTACCACATCGGGTGTCCAGGCTATGATAATGAGTGCCTGTGAGCCGGGGGATAAAATAATTATTCCAAGAAATGCACATAAATCGACAACGGGGGGAATTATACTAAGTGGGGCTATGCCTGTATATTTGCAGCCTGAGGTGAATGCAGAACTCGGTATAACAATGGGCATAACGGAGGAAAGCCTTAGAAGGGCTATAAAAGAAAATCCCCATGCCAAGGCTTTATTTATCATTAATCCCACCTATTACGGGTTTGTATCCGATCTAAAATCCCTTGTAAGGATAGCCCATAGCCATGAGATGGTTGTCCTTGTGGATGAGGCCCATGGTGCTCATATGTCATTTCACGATGGTTTTCCCCTGACAGCAATGGAAGTTGGTGCGGATATGAGTGCTGCGAGCATCCACAAAACAGCAGGTTCAATGACACAAAGCTCTGTGTTGCTTTCAAGGGGCGATATGGTCAGCCCCGAACGGATAAAGCAGGTTTTAAATTTGACCTATACATCGAGTGCATCTTACCTTCTTATGTCCTCACTTGATATTGCAAGGAAACAACTTTCAACAAGGGGAATTGATATTTTGGCAGAGGCCTTGCGCCTAGCAAGAATGGCTCGAGATGAAATCAATAAAATAGAGGGTCTGCATGCATTTGGAAAAGAGCTTATTGGGCAGCCCGGCTGCTTTGATTTTGATGAAACCAAGCTGGGAATAAACGTTTTGGGACTTGGCTGTACAGGATATGAAATGGAGGCCAAGCTGCGGAGGGAATATAATATACAGATTGAAATGTCGGATCTTTCAAATATTTTGGCAATCATAAGTCTGGGAGATAAAGAGGAAAACATTACCTTACTTATCAATGCGTTAAAGGACATTTCATCGAAATCAGAGAAGAGGAAGGTGACCCATCCACCCATCATTCCACAAAACCCCAAAATGATAGTGTTACCACGGGATGCTTTTTATAGCCCCAAAAAGATAGTCCCCCTAGAAAAATCTGTGGGTGAGATATCAGGGGAAATGGTTATGGCATATCCCCCGGGCATACCGGTAATATGCATGGGAGAGAGGATAACTCAGGAGATAGTGGATTATATAGAGGTTTTGAAAGGACAAAAAACCCAGCTTCAAGGGACTGCGGATCCATACATCAATTCTATTATGGTTCTTGGCGCAGATTAAAGGCTGTCCCTTACAAGATAAATAGCCAGAGCAAGAGGTAAGGCCATGTATATAAATTGCTTTTTATATACATGGTCTATTTGTTTTTTCGCTGAATAAAAATAAGATTATGGCATGAATAATACAACCCCAAACTATGCATATCGGGACGGGGCCTTAAAGGGAGTGAGCGATATTGAGCGTTTCGGAAACCGCTACAAAAAGAACTAAAAGGGGCAGCGAATACAAATATGGGCTGAGCGAAAAAGAGGCAGAAAAAAGATACAGGGAATACGGACCCAATGTTTTGATTGAAAAGAAGGGGATTTCTCCGTTTAAAATCCTTATCCAGCAGTTCAGTGATTTTATGGTATTGATACTCCTTGCATCTACGCTAATTTCAGCGTTTATGGGGGAGGTAACTGAAGCGATTACAATAGTGTCCATAATAGTTGTAAATGCTATTCTTGGGTTTATTCAAGAATACAGGACAGAACGAACCATGGAGGCCTTAAAGGGTCTTGCGGCACCGAAATGTCGGGTGGTAAGAGATCAAAGGATCATCGAAATAGCTGCGGAGAGGGTTGTGCCAGGGGATCTTATTTTGCTGGAATCCGGCTCGCGAATCCCAGCGGATGCGGTGCTTATTGAAGCAAGCAGTTTTTCAGTTGATGAATCTTTGCTTACAGGGGAATCGCTGCCGGTGGAGAAGACAGTAAAGGGTTTTAATAGGGCAACGAATAGTAGCCAGGAGGATTGTGGTTCGGTATACATGGGAACTATAGTAACCTCTGGGAGGGGAAAGGCGGTGGTGCATTCCACCGGTATGTTGACGGAAATGGGCAAGATTGCCGATATGATACAAAATATAGAAAATGAGCAGACACCTCTACAAAAAAGGCTTGATAGTCTTGGAAAGTATATTGTTTTTGGCTGTTTAATAGTATGTGCTATTGTATCCGTAACCGGGATGCTAAGGGGCCAAGAGCTTTTTACCATGCTCCTTTCGGGTATAAGTCTAGCGGTTGCAGCGGTACCGGAGGGTCTCCCAGCTATTGTAACCATTGCCCTTGCCTTGGGTGTGCAGAGGATGCTAAAAAGAAATGCCCTTATAAGGAAGTTACCTGCCGTTGAAACGCTTGGATGTGCAAGTGTTATTTGCTCGGACAAAACAGGCACGTTGACGGAAAATAAAATGACGGTAAGAAAAATTTATTCCAGTATGGGGTATACTCAGATCAAGGGGGGAACCCTCAGCAGTGAAGGTGAATTTATTTCACTCAAAAGAAGAATTAACCCCTTGGATAATCGTATTTTAAAGCGAATTCTAGAGATCGGAGTTATATGTAATAATGCAATAATGGTAAAAAGAAAAGATGAAAGGCCTTTAGGTAAAATAGTATCTATTGCCCAAAAGCAAGGGAAGTGGGAACTTAGCGGTGAACCCACCGAGGCCGCTCTTTTAGTCGCAGGTTCAAAAGCAGGGATTACGCAGGAGCTGCTCAGTAAAGAATATCCTAGAATAAGTGAGATTCCTTTTGATTCGGATAGGAAATGTATGTCGGTAATTTGTGCTAACCCAAAGGGAGGAAGCTTTGTATTTACCAAGGGAGCACCCGATGTGATAATCGATAAATGCACGCAGGTTTATACATCGCAAGGTATAATACCTTTGGGAAAGGATGAAAAAGAGAGGATTTTGGGAGCAAATAATACCATGGCCAACGAGGCGTTGAGAGTCCTTGGTGTGGCCTTTAAAGAGTATAGGGAAGCGGGCAAAAAGAATACCGATATTGAAAGGGAGCTTATATTCGTAGGGCTTATTGGGATGATGGATCCGCCCCGAAAAGAAGTTTTGGGAGCTGTGCGAAAATGCAAATTTGCAGGAATAAAGCCCATTATGATAACCGGTGATCATAAAATAACTGCGGCCGCCATAGCAAAGGAACTCAATATCGCATCGGATGGCGATAGAGTGATTACCGGTGCAGAATTAGAAGGCATGGATGAGAAAAATCTCTTGGAAGTAGTCGGGGATATATCCGTTTATGCAAGGGTATCCCCCAAACATAAACTAAGGATTGTCAAGGCACTAAAAAAGCTTGGGCATATTGTAGCAATGACTGGGGACGGTGTGAACGATGCCCCTGCTATTAAGGAGGCGGATATAGGGATTGCTATGGGGATAACAGGTACAGATGTTACAGAACAATCATCTTCAATGATTCTTTTGGATGATAACTTTGCCACAATTGTTGCTGCTATAGAAGAGGGCAGGGTCATATATAACAACATACGAAAATTTATAAGATATCTTTTATCTTGCAATATAGGTGAGGTATTCACCATGTTTGTTGGGATGCTTTTGGGGTTTCCTCTACCGCTTTTGCCAATTCAGATCCTTTGGGTTAATCTAGTAACCGATGGGCTTCCTGCAATAGCTTTAGGGCTAGAGCCTGCAGAGAAGGATATTATGATGCGCCCTCCAAGACATGCCAAAGAAAACATATTTTCCGACGGCCTTCTAAGCCTTATTCTGATGAGGGGAGGACTGATAGGGGCCAGTACATTAGCTATATTTGCAAGTATGCTATATTTTACATCGGATATTAATGTAGCAAGGACATCCGCATTTGTTACTCTGGTTATGACGCAACTTATACATGTTTTTGAGTGTAAATCAGAAAAGAAGAATATATTTGAGGTTCCCTTTTTCAACAATATACCCTTGGTTTTGGCTGTTTTATGTTCGTTCTCAATGATACTTGTGGCTGTGTATGTACCCCAGCTCCGGGGGATATTCAAAACGGTTCCTTTGTCAATAAATGACTGGGTGTTAATTGCGGGGTTTTCGGCTTTAGGTCCGGTTATTTCGAGCTTTTTTAGAGCCAACGCCCGCCATTTAAGAAGGGGATAGATGTATTAATTCAGAAGTAAAAAAGATGAAGGCTTGAAATTTCCAAAATAAATTTATTTAAAAGAATTTTTATAGTTACCAGCAAGACAGGGTTTTCAATGATCCAAGGGGTTCATTCGGTGAATATTTCGGGTACCCCCTTGGATTTAATAATTTTTTTTGATAAAATCAAAAGGACTTTGAATTAATATGTGTATTTTTACGGCTCTATACGGGGAGTGTTTATATGAATTTAATTGATAGGCTAGAAAGAAAATTTGGAAAATATGCGATAAGAAATCTGCCAATGTATATTTGCGGTTTAAATTTACTTGTATATCTCTTGGGATTATTGGATACAAATATTTACCGTCATATATTTTTAATACCCCAGCTGGTTATAAAAGGGGAAGTGTGGCGGCTAATAACCTACGTGTTTATCCCCCCCGAAACATCATATAGCAGTATTATATGGATTTTGTTTATTTTATATTTTTATTACACTATGTCTACTACACTTGAAAATGAATGGGGAAGTTTTAGATTCAATATCTACTATTTTGCCGGGATGCTAGGTACCACCATAGCATCGTTTATATTCCAGATCCCAGCTACAGCTGTATTTATAAACTTGTCTATTTTTTTGGCTTTTGCACACTTGTATCCCGAATATCGAATATACATTTTTATGCTCATTCCAATAAAAATAAAGTACTTAGGCTGGCTTTCATGGGCCTTTATTGGATATAAACTTATAGTCTATCCCCCATTTATGAAGGTCTATGTCCTTATACCCATAATCAATTTCTTTTTATTTTTCGCAAAAGATATTTATATGGAATATAGAACAAAGGGAAATGCGGCGTACAGAAGAAGGAAGTTTAAGGGCAGCCATAAGGAAAAACTGTATATACATAAATGCACGGTATGTGGTATTACTGAAAAGGATGATCCCAATATGGAATTTAGATATTGCCTGACTTGTGAGGGAAATTACGAATACTGCATGGAACACCTTAAAAACCATGAGCATATACGAAAGAAATAGAACTTAACACATGTCTTATTATTAAAACAAAGGAGGAAATATTTTATGGAGAGGGGAAAACTTAAAAGATTTATTGCCTTAGTGATGGTGGCTTGCTTTAGTGTAGCCAGTTTATCTGCGGGGGTACTTGCCGAGGAAGAAACCGGCGTTGTAAAAGCCTATTGTACAAGAACATCCGGGCAGGTTATGGCGGTGAACCTTGGCGGGAACGAAGATGCTACTATTGACGGGGTGAATTTCAAAAAACAATCGGAATATAAAAATCTTGAGGTTACTGTAAAAAGTCCCAAGATGTCTACAAAGCCTAGCGGGACGATGGATGCTTTTTCTGTAATACAGGCCGAGGATTATAGCGAAAATCATGGTCTGGAGGTCGAGGATTGCCCTGATGTAGGCGGTACAAAGAATTTGGCATACATATCAAATGGTGATTATACAGCATATGAAAATATTTATTTTCCCAAGGGAACCAAGGGTTTTATGGCACGGGTTTCTAGCGATACCGAGGGCGGATATATTGAATTGCGGATTGATTCAGCCACAGGTGAAGTGGTAGGAAGATGCCGAGTGGACAACACTGGCGGATGGGAGCACTACACCGATGTGTTCTGCGAATTAACAAAAAATGTAGAGGGCGTTCGCACCCTTTATATGGGCTTTGCTGGAGATAGAGATGGTCTTTTTAACGTCAATTGGTTCAGGTTTACTAAAAGTCCCTATGATCCGATATTTGGGCAAAATTACGATGAATCAAATGCAGGAGTCAATCTGTATAGATTCGTAGATTTTGGGGAAGAAAGTACTCCGGCAGTGTTTAAGGTACATTTCACACAGGCCGTTTCTGGGAATCTTGATGTGAAATTAGACAGCCCCGGAGGTCCATCTATTGCGACGGTTAGCGCAGACGGAAGAGCAGGCGATCTGAGTTTTAAGGTCAGCCAGCCAGTTAGAGGCGTACACGAGCTTTATTTAACCGATGATAAAAACGGGGCACTATTATCTAAAATTGATTGGTTTGTGTTTGAGCCTGAAAAAGATTTGGAGCAAGCTTTAGATGGGGATATAAAACGTTTTGCGGGTACTAGTGCAGAAGGGTACGAGTTAAGCCTTATATCCGATTTGGATAAAAACAATGTTTACGAAGTGTATATTTATCCAACAGAATTTCGTACAAAAAACAGACAGGTATTCGATTTATATATAAATGATACTTTGGTAGATACTATTGATACGGAAAAATCAGGACTCAACTGGGAAAAGAAAGGCCCCTACCTGGCAAAGGTTTTGAATGATGGTAAGCTTAGAATTGAATGTAAGTCAAAGCAGGGTCTTGTTTCTTTATCAGGCTTAAAGATAAATAAGATTGCTTATTCTAAGGCTTTCAAGGATGTAAATATCAATGAATGGTTCTATATACCCATCATGGAACTTGCAAGTCAGGGTGTAATATTTGGCAAGGGCAATGATGAATTTATGCCGCAGGATCACATAATCGGTGAGCATGTGGCATATATGATGTTTAACGTTATGAAAGAATCGGTGGCTGAAGCTGATGGGGATTTTAAGCCTGAAAGATACCGAAATTTATCGGATGTGCCGCCAAGTTTCTGGGCATACCACTACATGAATGCCTACTATAGGTATTTCTTTGTAGAAAAAATGTTAAACTACGATGTAAACACTCGTGTACCGTATAGTGCAAATGAATATGCCAGTAGCAAGAAAGCCCGACGCGAGGAATTTGCGATGGCAATCATAGGTGCAAGGCGACTTGACTATAATGAGGACGGAAAGGTATATGTTCTCGATCCCGAGCTGGAAACTTCAGCAATGCTAAATAGGTATAAGGATAAAGATGCGGACAAGATAACGGATTCCTTCAAATATTTTGTAGAATTAGCCTTGGAAAAGGGTCTTATGAAGGGAGATCAGTTTGGGAACCTAAATCCGAAGGATCCAGTTACAAGGGGAGAGGCGGCGGCATTTATATTCAATGCGCTAAACCTCGATGAAAATAATTTTGTAAAACCTAGGGAAGATGAAAACTTGCCGGTACCAAGGATTACCGCCAAAAAAAGAAATGTAAATGTTGGAATTTTAATTTTACCAGCACCTGCATGGGATTCAATAAACAATAAAGCGGTCAATGATTCTAACCCAGATTTCACCATATTGGAGCTACTGGACAGAAACATCAATAAGCCCATGGACTGGCAACTGGTAAACCCTCATCCCCCCGCATTTAATAAGGGCGAATACAAAGATATAATGCATCTTAACTCCTCTAAGATACCGGGAATTAACAATGGCAGCTATAGTGATTTTTGCTCACATTTTAATGATCTAAAGAGCGTAGCAAAATCCCAGACAGATCTTGAAGCAGATATAACGTATCAGGGGACGGTGGGGTATTCTGAAAATATAAACAAATCAAAGTTTTTTAAATATTGGGAGGTAACATTAGAAGATCCAAATCTTACCCCGGAAAAGATAGCAAAAGACTATGATATATTATTCCAAACATCGCATGGTGAGATAACCTATTCAAAGGATGTACAGGATAAGGTCAAAGCCTTTTTAAATGCGGGGGGGCAACTCTGGTGGGAAAATTGCCGTGGACTTAAAATAGAGCCGGGAGATGGGTTTACCGATGAAGTTAAATTTGTGTCATTAAACCCGGGACATAATTACAAATACCCTCAAATCCCGGTTTATGATAAAATCGGCAATATGCACCCCTTGTTTGATAACATTTACAGAATTGATCCCGAAAAAACAACCCGCGTGTTGGCACCGGGGCTCTATAATAAAAATAGTGAAATATCAATGTTGGGTGATGGCGAGGAATGGCTAAATGACGATAATAGGTATCTGGATGGGTTGCTGCCGAGTGATACTATAATTTTAAATATTGAAAATACCGATACAGGCGAGATACTCCCCAACATGGCGGTAAGGGATATAGAAAATTACGATGCACCAGCCGGCAGGATAGTAATAACTACAAATGATATTGGTTGTGGTATTTCTAAATTTGTGGATCGCGGTGGAGGAAAGGCTGTAGAGGATTATAAATTTTGTTATAATCTTTTTGGCTGGATGTCAAAGATAAATGTGAGCTTTGATGAAACCACAGGAAATCGCTGGGATGGGGGCAGGGAATTTGCCGTAGATGCTACATTTACAAACGATGGAGCAAAGACGCAGGTATATGATGTTACATATATGTATGATTCTTCTTTGTGGGATTTGGTACCTACCAATGAATTTAAAAACTACAAATATGAATATCCTTGGATAAAAGAACTGGATGCAAAGGGGTATCCTATTAAAATAGAGTTGGGAGCCAACCAGTCGGAGGTTATTACTTATGGATATAACATAAAAGATTTAAAGCCTAAAAGCTTTGAGTTCATTGTAAAGGCATCTGAATCGGGGGTAGAATACACAAGGGACGAAATAGAGACCTCTTATAGACTGAATAACGTGAGAGCAGAAAAACCTGTTTTTTCAGATCTGGGGCATGAAGGCAGTAAAACCTATTTTGACGTTACAATAAATGCGCCCAAAGAGCCCGGGGTTGATCCGAGGACTGAAAATTACGAGTTGAATCTAAAAATCAAAAAAGATGGGTCGTTCATAGATCCGCAAACAATCCTAGAAGATGTAAGGATTCAGACAGATCCGCTTACGCCGCTTTTAGAGAATAGCCGGTACCAGTATTCTTTGGATGGAAAGGGTAACCTGTATCTGAAGATAATTGCGGAAGATGTCTCAATAACAAAGTCAAGCGAAAGAATTAAGTTTAGCATAAGCCTGGATAACATCAGTGCGGGAAGCTACGAAATTGTAGGCAAGGTTGAGGTAATAGATCCGGTCTCCCGTCAAAGGCTGGCATTTTCTGATGAAATAGAATATGGAATTAAATAGGAGTTTTGTTCTCTAGATATTTGCATCTTAAAAACCCCCGCATTTGTACGATATATGCGGGGGTTTTTGCATGGTACAAGGGTATACAATGTAGAAAATGCTTTATTGCTAGGATTAAATTTTTAAAAACACTTGACAAAGGCATTTCGACAAGTGTACAATATAAGCGTAATTCACCATTTGTCGAAGAAGGAGTTGTTACTATGACTGATGAAATTTCAAAGCTTCCCGACAGCGAACTTTGCATTATGCTCATCATATGGGAAGCAAACGAGCCCGTTACATCTGCTTACATTTTAGACAAACTCAAGGGGAAAAAGAGTTGGGGTGCGACAACCGTGCTAAATTTTCTTTCTCGCCTAACGGATAGGGGATTTCTAAAGCTTGAAAAACAAGGCAGAATAAATTATTATACAGCAATTGTAGACGAAAAAGTTTACATTGAGCTTGAAAACAAGTCTTTTTTAGAAAGGCTGCATAATAATTCGATAAAAAGCTTTATAGCATCGCTCCATGACAGCGAAGGAATATCTAAAGAAGATTTAGCCGAGCTAAAACAGTTTATTGAGGAGGCGGAATAAATGCTACGGGACATATTCAGCATTTCCTTATCAATGTCAGCGGTCATAGCTGCCCTGATTATTGTTTCGCCGTTTTTAAACAAACGATATACAGCAAGGTGGCGTTATTTTGTATGGCTAATTCTTGCCGTAAGGCTAATAATCCCGTTTAATATTAGTCTGCCAAAAGCACCCATAAACATCAAACCACCAATGCAAACAGTTGTATTCAAGCAACATGAAGATGTACCCAAGCCTCTGCCTGCTGCAATTACGGACGGCAATTATATTGAAATGGGAAACCGATCTTCTGTTCCTGCCGATTATGCTCCGGTTATAACAGTGGAAAAATTACTCGGCATTGTTTGGTTTATAGGTTTTATCATTTTTTTAGTCTATCATTTCGTTGGATACCTTATGTTTAGAAGAAAAATCAAGCCCTGGTGCAGAGTGCAAATCGAAGGAAGGCCGCAAGTGCTTATATGCAAAAAGGTTGTAAGCCCTATGTTAACCGGTTTTCTAAAGCCCATAATTCTGTTGCCAAACATAGAGTACAGCACGAAGGATTTGGAAGTAATTTTAGCACACGAAACCGCCCATTATAGACGTGGAGATTTGTGGTATAAGCTACTTATGCTTCTTGCCAATGCCATGCATTGGTTTAACCCGCTTGTGTATGCCATGGCCCATTTTGCGAGTAGGGATATAGAGCTTTCCTGTGATGATATGGTTGTGAAAAACAAGGATTTGAAGTTTAGAAAGGCGTATTCAAACACGATATTAAATACTCTCCATAGTGGAACCTCAACATCTCTTTCAACTCATTTTAAGGGAGGAAAAAAGACAATGAAAAAAAGATTTTCTAACATTTTAGATATGCAGAGCAAGAAGAAAGGCATACTGGCGTTTACGGTTATATTTATTGTAATGACCATAGCGGGGATGTTTGTAGCGTGTAATAGCCCGGATGCTAGCATTATTGGCAGCAGTGATGATACAACATCTATTTTTGTCGCAAATTCCGATCGTATAAATGAGCTTTATGGACTAAAGGGTACATTTGTGGGAAACAACAGTGAAGTTGTAAAAATTATTGACTTATCGCCCCATGGGGGGTTTGAGCGCGGGGAAGTTAAGCTTTTTACCGATAAAACCCCATACGGTATTGAGGTAAACTATAAACAGTTAGACAAATATAAAGGTGACATGGAAATTTTAAAAACAGCGGCAATACTTTTTGCCCTTGTTGATAATGCTGAGTTTGTCAAGTATCATATTAAAATTGATGATGGATCTGTTGTGGATATCGAATCCGATAGGCAAAGTGTAACAACTTATTTTCAAAACTCTTTCGATTATGCTTATGTCACACGCACAAAGAAGGATTTTGAAAAGTTTTATAATGATTTAACGGCATATCGATCCCCCTATGATATTGATACATCCCAAATATCAACTTCTACTTATACACAAACAATGAATTATATCTATAATAAAATTGTGAAAGAAAACTCAAAGCATTACGTGATGCTTGGTTTTGAAACAACAAACTATGAAGAGGAATTAAATGGTGATGATTTCATCGCAACATTTTGCCTAAAACAAAATTTTAAAAATTTCTATAAAGATCCTGATACGGTTGATTATATCAAAGAATTAAAGGAAAACGGTTCATCCTCTTATAAAATCTTGTGCGATGAGTATAATGAACCGCAGGAAGCTAACTATGATATAAAAGTTACCGCAAAAATGTTTCCGCAAGGAACCAAGCTTGACGAAAAAACGTATCGGGTTTACTACAATCAATCTCCGAAAGGCCCTCCCGAGTGGAAGATGATTGAGGAACTATTCCCAGACTCGGAGGGGGAGACAAAAAAATTCACCCATAATGGTCTGGTGTATGAGATTTCCAATGTTAAATCAGTGGAAGTTTGGCATTATCCCAAAGAAGTGAGCGAAGAAAAGGATAAGGTTTTGGATATTACAGTTGCACCTGGGGCGCAACTCCTTATAATTGATTTTGAAGAGGGCTGGGGGCTATATTATAGCGAAACAGACCAGAATAAAAATATACCAATCACATCGGATATGGAAACAATTGTAATTACAAATGATTTAAAAGGGATATATCATCGTGAATCAAGCTTGTTTGCCACGAGATTTATTATAGAATAGGGGATTATGAAATGTTTTATTCTAACTTGCATTTAGCTTTTAAGCATGGGGTATAAACTCACCCTTTTAATGCAAACAGATAGGTGATATAATTTTATATTAAGTATAATGATGGTTAAAGCTAGACAACACACACAATTTTTACAAAATAAGCTATTTAATGATTGTAGACTGGGTAGACTTACAAGGGAGCAGAGTTTTACAGGGAGGATTAAATGTACAAAAGAAAAATGACTGTGAGAAGAAAGAGAAGACTATGGTTAATTCGTATAAGAACACTAATTATACTTGCATTGCTAATATGGGGTGTTACTAACTTACTTCATAATTCAGGGAAAACGGATGATGATGAACCTGCTAACATATGTGTCAATGCATCAAAAACCCCTAACGATAGCTCTGGCGAGCCGAGCGGCACATATATCGAGCCTGATATTACCCAGGTGTTATCTGAACATGAGGAAAGGATCCTTGGAGAGGAAGAAGGGGTATTAAAAGAACCTAATACTGCGACCACAGTGTCACGAAATGCTGCAGGAATACCGGAAGAATCAGAAACACCGACAAGAAATAACGATAGACCCACAGTCTCCGAGGTCATTAAAGATTGGCGTTTGCTATTGGTAAATGCAGACAATCCCCTGTCCGAGGATTACACATTTGAACTTGCCGCTATAGATAGTACAAGAAAATTTGACACAAGGGCGATAGGGGAACTCAAAAAAATGATCGAGGATTGCAGAGCCCAAACTGGGGGATGTATATGGGCACAGTCAACCTATAGAAGCAGGCAAACCCAAGGGGAGATATTTGAGAGGAAGGTTCAAGAATATGTTAATATGGGGAATACAAGGGAAGAAGCGGAGGAGCTAGCGGCCGTTATTGTTGCAAGACCCGGCACAAGCGAACACCATATTGGTTTGGCTGTTGATTTCAATTATGCAAAAACTGAATTCGAAAATACCGATGTTTTTGAATGGCTTATGGGGAAAGCTCACAATTATGGCTTTATTTTAAGATACCCCGAGGGTAAGCAGTCTATAACGAAGGTTATATACGAGCCTTGGCATTTTAGGTATGTGGGTAAGGAGCACGCAGAAATTATAAAGGCAAATGACTTCTGCCTTGAAGAATACATTGATTACCTTAAAGACTGAACCATTTTGTAAAAATAGTATTACATCGGCTATCTCCATATTGTATAATATACTTAGGGTGAGAAAGGCCACTAGTTTTACGGAGGATTAAAGAATGAAAAGGTTGAATTTGTTATTTTGTAGACTTGTACTCTTAGCTAGCTTATTAGGTTTATCTTTAGTGAATGTACCATCGCCAGTTGGAGGATTTGAGGTATCCGATACAAATTTTATAGGTTCCAATGGCAATAAATCTATAATGCGGGACATTTGCGCAATAGATTTGGTCAAGGAAATGAAGGTGGGATGGAATCTGGGGAATACCCTAGATGCCCCTAACGAAACTAGTTGGGGCAACCCGCAGACGACTAAAGCGATGATAGATAGGGTGAAGGAAATGGGATTTAATGCTGTGAGAGTGCCTGTAACTTGGGATAGGCATATAGGTCCTGCACCGGATTATACCATTGATGAAGCATGGCTAAATAGGGTGGAGGAGGTAGTAAACTATTCGCTTGACAATGGTATGTATACTATTTTAAACATCCATCATGACGAAACATGGCTTATTCCTACATATGCCAACGAAGAAAAGAGTAAGGAAAAACTAATTAGGGTATGGGAGCAAATTGCAGAGCACTTTAAAGATTATAGTGATTATTTAGTTTTCGAGACCATGAATGAGCCAAGGGTAAAGGGAACTCCGGCAGAGTGGACGGGTGGTACATATGAAAACCGTGATGTAATAAATAAATTTAATTTAGAGGCTGTAAACACAATAAGGGGTACGGGGGGGAACAACTCCCAAAGGTTTATATTGGTTCCAACCAATGCAGCAACAAGCTTAGATACCGCCCTAAATGATCTGATTATTCCAAACAATGATGACAGAATTATCGTATCCATACATGCTTATTCTCCATATTTTTTTGCAATGGATATTAACGGAACATCGGAATGGGGAAGTGAGCATGACAGGTTCTCGCTTACAAATGAGCTTGAGGCGATTTATAATAGGTTTGTACAAAATGGAAGAGCTGTAGTCATCGGAGAGTTTGGCTCTATTAATAAGGGCAATTTATCCTCTAGGGTAGCACATGCAGAACATTACGCAAGGGAAGCATCAAAAAGGGGGATTGCCGTATTTTGGTGGGATAACGGAATACCTACGCAAAATGTTGCGGAAACTTATGCAATATTAAACCGCTCGGCGCTAACATGGTATTTTCCCGAGATTGCCCAGGCATTGATCCGGGGGGCAGGTGGTGATATCCAGCCAACGTCAACACCAATGCCAACGCCAACGGAAGGGCTGCTTTATGGGGATCTTAACGCAAGTGGGCAGGTGGATTCTTCTGATTTAACCCTGCTAAAAAGACATTTGCTAGGACATATCACATTAACTTCCGCAGGCGAAAGAGTTGCTGATGTGAATGGGGATAATGAGGTCAATGCATTGGATTTGACTTTATTAAAAAGATATATTCTAAGAAAAATAGACAAATTCCCAGTCGAAGAAAATCCCATACAGGATGATGCAGGAATTTTATACAATGGTAGGTTTGACTTTTCCGATACTTTAGGCCCCAAATGTGCGTGGTCGGGAAGCAGCGCAGAACTTAATTTTAGCGGTACGGAGGCTAGTGTAACCATAAAATCCACTGGGGAAAACTGGTTCCAGGCTATTATTGATGGACAACCACTTGATCCTTTTGTAGTTAATTCCACTACATCAACTATAAAACTTATAAGCGATCTCCAAAACGGAGTTCATAATCTTGTTCTCTGGAAGCGGACGGAAGCCGCCCAAGGGGAAATACAGTTTTTAAATTTTGATTTTGGAGGGGGCAGGCTTCTTTCCAAACCAGTTGCATCCGAAAGAAAGATAGAGTTTATTGGCGATTCAATAACATGCGCCTATGGCAATGAAGGGGAGAGCAGGTATAAGAGTTTTACAGCCAAAAATGAAAACAGTTATTTATCATATGCCGCCATAACCGCACGCGCCCTAAATGCCAGTCCTAATATGATAGCCTGGTCCGGAATAGGGCTGACGATGAATTATGGTAATTCGGGAGGACCCCTTATAATGGAGCGTTATCGTTATACGCTTCCATACAGTGGGGTGATATGGGAGCCCAAAGACTATGCACCGCAGGCAGTGGTAATCAACATAGGTACCAATGATTTTTCTACTGAATCACCAAACAAAACTGAGTTTACGATGGGTTACGAGAATATGATTGAGCAAATTCGTACAAATTACCCCGATGCACATATATTCTGCTGCGTTGGGCCTATGTTAGGAGGCGAAGGTTTGGAACTTTGCCGCAGCTATGTTTTGGGGGCCATAAACACCTTCAATTCTAGGGGAGACATGAAGGTGCATTTTGTTGAATTTCCTCAGCAGGAAGAAAGAAATGGTTATGGGGAAGATTGGCACCCAAGTTTAATTACGCACGAGCTGATGGCCAACAAGCTTACTAGGGAAATGCAAAGCAAGCTCGGTTGGTAGGAATATCACAACAAAAAAACGGTCTTCATTAATTAACTATATGGGGGCTGTTTTTATATTCATCAAGCGGGTATATTTCACCCTAATAGTATATCAAAGATAAGGAAAGGCTGATTTAAGTGACTTTGTGGGGTATTTTTGCAGGTGCTTTTTTAATAGGCTTCTCGGGGGCAATGATGCCGGGGCCTATGCTTGGGGTTACGATTGACGGGAGTCTTAAAAAAGGCGGCTGGAGAGCGGGCCCTAAGGTAGTATTAGGACATGGGATCTTAGAGCTTATATTGATTTGTATTATGACCTTTGGGTTGAAGGATTTCTTTTCGGATCCGCGGGTTGCGGGCTTTATAGGGATATTTGGCGGCATATTTCTTGCTTGGATGGGGTATGGGATGATTAGATCGGGCCTTGGCAGGTCGGTATCCTTAAAGGGGCAAAAGGCGGATGCCGGAGCGGGTTTAAGAAGTCTTGTTTTGACTGGAGCTCTCGTCAGTATAACCAATCCTTATTTTATACTTTGGTGGTCAACAACGGGAATAGAGTTAATACGCCGATCATATACCTTTGGGCTTGCGGGCATACTTATTTTTTTTATGGGACATATCTTATCGGATTTCGTATGGTACACAACCATATCCATAGCATTTTCAGGGGGGAAGAAACTGATTGGGGATGACGTCTACGGCAGAATTATAATAGTGCTGGGCGCATTTATCATATTTTTTTCAGCCTATTTTGTATACAGCGGCTGGAAGTTGCTTCATGGTATTCTTTTCTAAAATATTGACGCAGAATATAAAAAGGTTGTAAGCCAACATGGATTACTCGTTTATTGCTCATGGTTTGCGGATAATATCGAAATTGCAAATGGTAATGGAGTGGGCATCGTAATCAATAAAACCGTCTTTTTTCATTTTACTGAGTTCACGGGAAAGAGAGGTCCTTTGAATTCCCAACCTTTCGGAGAGTTCTTTCTTTGTCATACCTAGTTTTATTTTTTTATTTTTTTGTATATAATACTCATAGTTCAGGAATTCAATGACGGATTCCCTTATGGATTTCATGGAGATTGACTTGATTTTATTTGTCAAAACAGTGGTCTTATCAGATATGCAGGCTAAAAACTTGACTAAAAAATCCTCGCTGGTCTTACAAAGCCGCAACACTAAATGCTTAGCAATATGTAAAACTTCAGCATCTGATTTTGCTATTGCACTCATGGGATAATAAGGGTACTTTGAAAACAATAGATTGCCCCCTATGTTATCTCCTATTCCAAATTCTGCTACAGTTAATACATTTCCCTTCTCATCAATTTTTTGAATAGATATTTCACCTTTTAAAATAATACTCCAGTAGTTGCATTTTTCACTTTCAAAGTGAATGATACTACCCCTGTTATATTTTGAGATAATATAATTGTGCGATTCAAAAAGATTAAGAAGTTGCTCTGTATAAAACCCTGTAAATAGCCCTGTTATCTCTAATATATTCATGCAATCTTTTATGCCCATAAATACCACCCTTTTAAATTATATAAGTTGCGAAAGTGTATGCATTTTAGAATATTAAAAATCAGTATAAAATATTTATTTTAAGATATATAGTTACCTTGGTAACTGTGCAATGTCAAGATTTATTATAATATAAACTTAAACATTATGGAAGGAGGATCACTATGTTGGAGAAAAAATATTTATTCAGTATCACCGGTGATAAAACAGTTGAAAGGATTGTGGATGATGAAAATATTCATCTAAACCATATAGTTCTTGTAAAAGGAACGGGGCTTCCCGAACATTATTCTAATTCCAATGTTTATATGATAATTGTCCGAGGGAGAATGACTCTAAAGTTAAATGAGCAGGGACCCCGCTCTTATACAGAAGGAAATATCATTAGCATCCCATATGGGACTAAGATGAATGTCTATAATCAAGATGAGGAAGTATTGGAATTCTTTGTAGTAAAGTCGCCAAACCCCAAAGACTATAAGGAAAAGGAGTGATAAGGTATGGATGTTTTCACAGTATCCCTGTGGGGAATAACAGGAGTGGCTTTTGTTATATCCCTTGTAAAGGATAAGGAAAAGACATTTAATTCAATGAAAATGGCAAAGGGCATGATGCAAAATATGGTGGGGCAGATTCTAGGTATTTTACTGCTTATAGGATTAATATTGACTTTTATACCACCCGAGGCTATAAAGAATGTTTTGGGGGAGGCCAATACATTTGTTTCAACTATTATTTCTGCTGTGGCCGGTAGTATTACGCTAATCCCGGCTTTTGTAGCTTTTCCGCTGGTTGGTTCCCTTGTAGATGCGGGTGCTAGCATTATCCCGGCAGTTGCTTTTCTGACTACCCTCACAATGGTTGGACTTGTGACATTTCCTTTGGAAAAGCGGGAATTTGGTTTAAAATTCGCAAGCATACGTAATATTTTTAGTTTCGTATTTGCGATTATTATAGCGCTGGCGATGGGGGTGATTATGTGAAGATAATTGAAATAATAAAAAAGAATAAGCTTCTGACCGGGGTGTCTGCGGTATATATTATTTTATTTATTGCAATGCCCGATATGGCCTATCTTTCCGGCAAGAACAGTATGTATTACATTATAGAGATGTTGCAAATTTTGCCTGTGATTTTTATACTTACGTCGATTATGGAGGCATGGGTTCCCAGGGAGGTAATTGTGAACGGATTTGGGGAGAACTCGGGGTTAAAGGGAGGTGTATTCTCATTTTTATTGGGTAGTTTTTCGGCGGGACCTATTTATGCCGCATTTCCAATTTGCAAAATGCTTTTGAAAAAGGGAGCCAGCATCGCAAATGTGGTTATTATATTAAGTGCCTGGGCGGTTATAAAAGTTCCTATGCTTGCCAACGAAGCAAAATTCTTAGGGATACAGTTTATGGGGTTTAGGTGGATGTTGACAGTGATATCAATACTTATAATGGCATATCTTATCGCAGTATTCGTAAAAAAAGAAGACATTCCTTTTCAAGGCGAGCAAAAACTCAGTAAGATAATCGGTATTGACATAAAAGAGCAGTATTGTATTGGATGCGGATTATGCGAAAAGTTATCGCCACAGCATTTTGAGATGGTAGGCAGTAAAGCAAAATGGAGGGAAAAATCCCTTGATGGTGCTCAGGCAGGGGAATTAGGGACGGTAATCGAAAAATGCCCCGCTAAAGCTATAAGATTTAAATAATATTTAAATGGTGGTAAAGATATTTAAAAACACTCCAACGCAAAGCGAGAACATTTTTAAGGATGTAAAAGAAACCGATTGGTTTTACGATATAGTAAATTACGCCGCAGAGGAAGGCTTGATTAAAGGTTATGACGATGGCAGATTTCTGCCGCAGAACAATTTA
>JAAZML010000094.1 GCA_012798835.1 Clostridium sp. | reverse complement strand
GCTGAAAGCGGCGGTCAAATTGGGGATCAGGGCTTTATTAAATCTGAAGGGTTATCTATTTTGGTTGATGAATGTAAAAAAACCGATGACGGCAAATGTTATCTTCATTTTAGTAAAGTATTAGATGGAACTATAAAAGTAGGAGATAAGGTCAGTGTCACGATAGATTCTGAAAGAAGGAAGGCTATTTCGAGAAACCATACAGCCACACATCTTTTGCACAAAGCTTTAAAGGATGTACTAGGTTCCCATGTAAATCAGGCGGGTTCCCTTGTCGAGTCGGATAGGCTGAGGTTTGATTTTACTCATTTTTCTGCACTGACCCAAGAAGAGTTAGAGGAAATTGAATCTAGGGTAAATACCAAGGTATTCGAGGATCTTGCAATAAGTACAAATGAAATGGACATTGACCAAGCTAAAAAGTTAGGTGCTGCCGCATTATTTAATGAGAAGTATGACAATATAGTAAGGGTAGTTAAAATTGGTGATTACAGTATAGAGCTTTGCGGGGGTACACATCTTGATACTACATCCCAGATGGGTTTTATTAAGATACTTGGGGATAGTGGAATAGCAGCTGGCGTTAGAAGAATAGAGGCATTCGTAGGCAGGGCAGCCCTAAGTTATTACAAAGACAGGGAAAACCTTGCAAGGGATATAGCGCAGCTGCTAAAGACTAGCCCAACGGATAGTATTAATAAAATAGAGTTGTTAATGGATGAATTAAAAGCGGCCAAAGTTGAGATCGAAAAACTTAGAGGGGAAATAGTAAAAAATTCGCTTGATAATATACTTTCAAATGCTACTGAAAAGAAGGGTGTAAAGATTGTTGCAGCACGATTTGATCAGCTTGATATGGAGGCATTAAGGAATACTAGCGATGTCATAAAAGGTAAAATTGAATCGGGTGTAGTGGTGCTTGCCTCTAGTTTCGGGGATAAGGTAAATCTTATAGTAACGGCGACAAAGGATGTTGTGTCTAGGGGTGTCCACTCCGGAAAAATTATAAAGGAAATTGCCCAAATGGTAGGGGGCGGAGGAGGGGGACGTCCGGATATGGCACAGGCTGGCGGCAGGGATCTGTCAAAAATTAACGATTCCTTAAAGAAGGCAATTAGCATAATAGAATTACAGATAAAACAGTAAATTGTTTAGGTGCAGATTACGAGGTAAATTAATTTTAAAATAGTGCTGGCATATAAAAATGAAGTGTGTTATTATAATATCATATTTAGCAACACATGTATTAGGAATGTATTTGCCCACTGGGCCGTTTGATTTTGGAGAGGAGGGGATTTTGTGGCTGAGTGTATCTTTTGTAAAATAGCTAAAGGGGAGATGCCAGCGACAATTTATTACGAGGATGAGAAAATAATTGCAATTAAAGATGTGAACCCAGTTGCACCAGTTCATATCCTTGTTATACCCAAGGAGCATATTGCCAATATTAAGGAAATTAACAAGTCTAATTCCCAGTTGATAGCGGATATACATATGATTGCAAATAAAGTTGCAAAAGACTTGGGAATTGACGAAAAGGGTTACAGAATTATAACCAACTGTGGCAGAGCAGCCGGCCAAACTGTCTTTCATCTTCACTTCCACCTTTTGGGCGGTGTTGACATGGGTGAAAAGTTATTATAAATTTAAATATTTGAAACAAACTGTTGCAATAATATGCCATTTATGATATTATGTTTTTATAGCATGTTCGAGTCCAATTGACTTGTTTATAATTTCTATAAAATACATATTTGGGGCGTGCGTATGTTAGAATGTAAAAGATTACAAATGACTTTTACATTTTAAAATAACAATAGGAAATATTTTTAGGGGGGGGCAAAAATGAAAAAAATCCATAACAAACAATTGCAAAACATCATCTCTAGTTTTATAGCTATCGTTATGATTTTTGGCGTACTAGCAACAATGGCTTACGCCGGTGGTGTTCATACGGATACCTACCAAGAACTAATTTTGGAGGTGCTGGACTTATCGAAGACACAAAGGGTTCAGTTTGTTGATGATGTTCTAGCAAAACTTACCGAATCAAACTACGCAGACTACGTGGACCGGGCGAAAGACATCCTTGGCATGCAGCTAACTGATTCCCAAATGCAACTTGCATTGGAATCTTATGCAAACTATCCAGATAAGCATAAAAGCACACTAAATGAATTACTGAAAAGTTTTGAGTTGCCAGAACTTACATACGATGAAGATGATTTCCCCAATATTAGGGAAAGAATCAACTATCTTGTTACAGGAGATTCATCAAACGACAAAGGTTTCAAACTGTTTGTAGCACTAATAAAAAACCTGAGGGCTTTCAATTCCAAACCAGTATTTTATGATGCTCAATCAAATGAGCGAAAACTGGATATCAGAATAGATGGCAATGAAACACTAAAAGACGGGTTAGATAAGCTTATTGATTCCATCGATTCTCTTAAACAAAAGGATGTATCCGATTTTGATAGCTTTATTACCCGCGCAACTGCGGAAATAAACGCAAACTCTGATAGAGAAATTTACCTGCTAAAAAGCTTTATTAAAGAGGAACTGGGAGCTAGTGCATATGCCGGTAATTTACCGCGACCCGTAGATCCATTGCAAAAAGTTTTGCTTGGACTTTCAGAACTAGAGCTACGCGAAAGGGTTTCGTTTGTAAACAAAATTCTAGCAAAAGTTACTACAGATAATTATGCTGATTATATCAACGATGCAAAAGGGATCCTAAAAGCTTCAATATCCGATCTGGAAATGGGGAGTGCCCTTAAGCTATATGCAAGCCTTTCGAATAGAAGTAAAGGGGAAATTGAATGGTTTATAAAGGCCTTTGATTTGACGGAAGCTATTGATACAACTGCTTTCCCAAAACTAGCTAAAGATATAAATTACGAAGTTACAGGAGATCCTCATGATGATAAGGGTGTAAAATTTGTTGTAAAAGCATTAGATCTTGCATCCACAATTACAGGAAAAGCATTAGTGACAGATAATAGTGATAATAAGTTTAAAATAGAGTTTATTGAGCTCGATAATCAGGTACTTGAAGATAAACTCAACAATCTAATATCCCTTATTAAATCCCTAGAAGATAAGGGCGCAACGGATTTTGACTCCTTCCTAGCGGAAGCAGAGTACATAGTAAACCAAAATGATGACATAGAGATCTACCATTTTAAAAAATATTTAAAGACCCAGTACGGCTCAAGTGTGTATGCTGGTACACTCCCTAATCCAGGGGCGGTAGAACCTACACCAACCGGTAGTACATCCAGACCACCAGTATCGACGCCAAGACCAGTAGAACCCACACCAACACCTACTGGGGGGGATATTGTAGAGCCTAAGCCTACACCGACGATGCCGGCGGCACCTCCTTTTAGCGATATTGAGGGTCATTGGGCAGCAGATAATATAATCAAACTGGTGGATTTAGATATAGTAAATGGTTATCCCGATGGAACGGTAAAACCCGATGCAAACATAACAAGGGCGGAGATGGCTGTGATAGTAGTAATAGCAGCCGGCTTAGAACCCGCTGAGAAAATAACAATGAATTTTGGTGACCTAGAAGAAATACCAGCCTGGGCAATAGGGTTTGTTCAAACAGGTGTAGATAAAGGCATTATTCATGGATATGAAGATAACACCTTCCGTGCCTCAAACAATCTTACTCGTGAGGAAATGGTAGTTCTCATAATGCAAGCGTTTGGGCATGCAGGTTCCGAAAATACTGCGCTTAGTTTCCTTGACGACGGAGATATAGGCGGTTGGTCAAGACCGTTTATTGTAAAATCCGTGGAAAAAGAATTTGTAGCAGGCTATCCCGACAACACGTTTTTACCTAAAAAGAATGTGACTAGGGCGGAAGCATTTACTGTCTTGATAAAGGCTATTGAAGAAAAAATAGGTTAGAACAAGCGTGGTGATACCGATTTAATGCGGAAGGAAAACCATATAAGAAAATGTGGGAAGGGTTTTCCATCGATAAACTGTTTTAGAGTAAATTAAGGCAGTCGGGTCCAGATTCCCGACTGCCTGATTTATATTAAGCTATTTCAATTAGGAGGTGCAGATGCCATCAATTGGCAGCAGTCCAGTTGAAATTAGGGCAAGTATTTTAGTTTAATTTGCTACATGCTATACAATAATCATAAAGAGTTATAAATAGTACACATTAGCTTTTATAAGGGATTGAAGAGAATGAGAGTTGATATACACTGCCACATTCTAGATGGCATTGATGATGGACCAAAAACAATTAAGGAAGCGGTAGAGCTATCGATAAAGCTTCGTAAAAATGGAATTCGGGAAGTTATCGCAACCCCGCACTTTATAGCGGACTCGGATTTTATGCCGACAACTGAATGCATTAAAAAAAAGATTTCCAAATTGTCAAAGGAACTTAAAAGGCAAAATGTAGATCTGCAGATCTACCCCGGCATGGAAGTTTTTGCATCGGATGACACAATTGAAAAACTAGATGAGGGTAAAATATTTACACTTAACAATTCTAAATACATATTGCTAGAATTTCCGTTTGCAAATGTCCCTAGATATATGTCAGATTTATTATTTACAATTCAACTAAAGGGATACAGACCCATAATTGCACATCCAGAGCGCTACAGTGCTCTTTATAGAAAAAGTGGAATAATAAATGATGCTGTGGAGAAAGGTGCTTTATTACAGATTAACTCGGGGAGCCTTATGGGCCTATATGGTTCAGGACCGTATAAAGAAGCATTAAGACTTTTAAAAAATGGTATGGTTCACCTAATAGCCACCGACGCCCATGGAGGAAAAAGAACTATTCCGTCTATAGACGAGGTTAAAAAGGCATTAAGTGGGATTTGTGGGAATAAAAACACCAATAGGATCCTACACACCAATCCAATGTCTGTACTAAAAGATTTAGAAGTTGAAAGCATGGCATCCACGGACAAAAGTTATTTCATGATGGGGGTACTAAAAAAGCTGGGGTTAAACATGTAGAATTTTTGGGTATTCCCTTACACAAAGGAATATTAAAGCAATAGAAAACTAATACAGGGAATAGAAATGGTAAAAATTTGATTATGCTTTATTCGTAATTAAGATATAATGTACTTTTGCGATTGATTTTAAAGGGGTTTTTAACAATGAAAAAGTTAATTGTTGCGATACCAGTAATATTAATGGCCATAATTGGAGGACTAATTTTACCTATACTGCTAAATGGAAATCCAGGCAATGCTGATACACAACAGCCCAAGCAGGAATATACCCCATCACCCTTATCGACATCTGTACCAACTATGAGTTCAGGATGGGTTCAGGATACGTCGCCATCAGCAACGGCATACGAAGCAAAGGGCAATGATCCGGATACCACCCCATCACCGAATACGGGTACTGCGCAGGGTACACCGCTGCCCACCGAAACCTCACCCACAGTAGCTAAGGGATCGGGAGAATGGATTGAGATTAAAATTCAAGAGCATAGGGATGAAATTTTGGATGAGGATCTTGCCGATTTTAGGAGAATATACTCAAAGGTTGATATTGCATACTTGAAAAATCTTGGTATTGCTGGTTTTTCTAATGAGGAGACCGAGAAGGCGAAGGCATATCTCAGACAGACTTTGGGGGATGATTACGAAAGGGCAAAAATGTTATTCTACAGGTACTTTTATATCCTAAATGAAGATTAATACACCGACTAAAATTTTAATGAAGTGAGTTTGTTTGATATTTTACAAGGTTAACAACGGGTTGCTTTTATGTGGGGTGTTACCTTTAAAATACGCCAGGAAGAGGTAAAAGTTTTAAGAAAAGGGGTCATGTAATCATGGAAAAGAATTTCGAGGAAATTGATGTTTTGGAATTAGCGTATCTCCTGCTAAAGAAATGGTATCTTATGGCCATATGCTTTATTTTAGCGGTGACTTCGGCATTTGCTGTAACAAAATACTATTTAAGACCCGTCTATAAAGCCGAATCTACTTTGTTTTTGGGAAAAGAAAAGGATCAGGTTACATTAAGCATTACAGATATCCAGCTGAATAATCAGCTTGTCGGTGATTATAGACAGATACTTAAATCTAGGCGTGTTGCAGAAATAATAAATGAGAAGCTTGGCGTTGAGATCAGGGAATTTAGAGGCAAGGTGGGAGTTACCACTGTAAAGGATTCCAGGATATTTAGTATAAGCTATGAGAACACCGATCCCATTCTAGCAGCTGATGTTGTTAACGAATTGGCGGCGGTGATTCAGGAGATGGCATCAGACATAATTGAGGTCAAAAATATCAAGGTGATTGACACCGCTGTGGTTCCAATTAACCCCATAAGCCCGAGCGTAAAAAAGAATGTGGGGCTTGCAGGACTTCTAGGTCTAATACTAGGGGCTGGGCTAATATTTTTATTTGAGTTTATTGATCATACGTTTAAAAAAGCAGAAGAAGTTGAAAAGCAGCTGGGTTTCAATGTTATTGGTACTATCCCCGAATTCGAAGGAGCAAAAAGGGGTGCTAAAAAGCCCAAGGATGAAAAAGCTTTGGAGGTCCATTATCTTAAGAATCTTATTGCATACAACAAACCAAAGGCACCAGCTACCGAGGCTTTTAGAGAACTTAGAACCAATTTATACTATACAAGTATAGATAAAGAATTAAAGACGATTGTGGTTACAAGTCCTACCCTTGGTGATGGAAAAACGGTTACAGCGGTTAACTTAGCGGTTATCTTGGCACATTCAGGTAAAAAGGTATTGATCATAGACGCCGATATGAGAAAGCCAAAGGTTCATCATTACTTAGGTGTTAAAAATAATTATGGTCTTACAAATCTTCTTGCGGAGCAGAAAGAATCTAAAGCCAAAGCCATCGAAAAAGAAGATATTTCAAACCTGCATATTATAACATGCGGGCCTATTCCACCGAATCCTGCTGAAATGCTAAGCTCCAATAAAATGAAAAAGCTATTAGACAAGTTGAAATCAGAATATGATACCATAATTATAGATACCCCACCTGTCGGACAGGTTACTGATGCGGCAATAATATCGGGAATAGCTGATGGTGTATTGCTGGTTTTGGCTAGTGGACAGACAAGAATTGATATGGCCAAGAGGGCCAAAAGATTGCTAGAGGGTGTAAATGCAAACATTACTGGGGCTGTTCTCACAAAAATTGAGGCTGGTCGCACAGGTTACTACTACTACAAATATGAATAAGGTTTTTGCTGCTAGGGTAACAGAAACATATGGACAACCGAACATATGTTTGGTATGATTATTATAAGTTATTCAAAAGGTGGTTTGATATTATGAACAAAGTAATTCTTATGGGAAGGTTAACAAAGGATCCCGAATTAAGACATACAACGACCGATAAGGTTGTATGTCAATTCAGGATTGCGGTGGAAAAAAGATTTGTCAGGCAGGAAGATAGGGAGAAGGCTGATTTTTTCCCTATTGTAGCTTGGGGGAAGACCGCTGAATTTTGCGGCAAGTATTTCCATAAGGGACAGCGGGTTGCAGTAGTAGGCCGACTCCAAAACAATTCATGGAATGATGAACAAGGCAATAGGCGCACTATTACAGAGGTAATAGCTGACGAGGTTTATTTTGCGGATAGTAAAAAGAGTGATTATACATCCGATGGATATGATCAAAAACAGACCGGCGATGGGGACTTCTTCCCCTCAGAAAGTGAGGATGAACTCCCATTTTAGAAAGCAATATCAATAATATAAATGGTGTGGGGTCTTCAATAAACCCCATACCATTTTTTTAATATGCGTTACTCCTTTTAATAACAATTAATATAGTTTTAAACATGATTTTAATGTCTAACAACAGCGACCACTCATCTATATAGCGAGTATCGAGCTTTACGACCTCATCGAAATCTCTGATACCGCTTCTCCCGCTTGTTTGCCATAATCCAGTGATACCGGGTTTTATACTTATTCTGCGGTGGTGGTAATCCATGTATTCGTTAACTTCATCTAAGGTCGGGGGTCTTGTGCCTACAAGACTCATATCTCCTTTTAAAACATTTAAAAATTGGGGGAGTTCATCGAGACTTGTCCTTCTAAGAAATCCTCCAACTTTAGTGACCCTTGGATCATCCTTTATTTTAAACATAAAACTTGTATCCAACTGGTTTAACATTGAAAGATGTCTTTTTTTAAGATCTGCATCCCTACTCATTGAACGAAATTTGTATAGCTTGAAGACCCGTCCGTTTAGACCTACCCTATCTTGTGAAAATATGACAGGCCCTCGGGAATCAAGCTTGATAAATGGGATAATAAATATTGATAATAAAAATGTCACAACAAGTCCAATGGATGCACCTACTATATCCATTAAACGTTTTAAAAGCATCTGGGTTGGATTTAGAGAAACCGTGTGGAAAGTTAGCATTGGGAAGGTCCCAATAGTTGTTACATGTGTTTTACAGAGTTTGAGATCATAAAGGTTGAGCACCATCCTAACAGTAATGCCCATCCTTTCGCATAGTACGATGTACGGCTCGACTTTTCCGACATAATCCTTTGGTAGTGTGAATATTACCTCATCCACCACATTGCGCTTGAGAATCAAGGGAAGCTCGTCAATATGCCCTAAATCGTCAATAAGGCTCTTAATCGCTTCTTTGGTATTAACACGTATATATCCAATTATATTTACAGGGAAATTGGTTTTTTCAATATAATTTTTGTATTTTGCTGCAGTGTCGGGGGAGCCAACTATAATTATCTTTGTAGCTATATTGCTGTTTTTCATCTTTTTTATGAATATAAAAGTATAGGTTAGCCTTTCCAGTACCAAAACAGGTATCACGATAATTACATAAGTTATAAGAAGGGTTTTGCTGACCATGATTTCCTTAACGAATATCGTCATGGAGGCTGAAATTACACTTGCCGCGAGAGTCGATATAAGGCAATTTCGAATTATTCTATCTATATAGCAAAATGTAGTTTTATCATACATCCCCAGATAATCCATTGGAAAAAGCCACAGGGGTATAAAAACTATTATAATCCAAAGGTAGTTTGCATGGCTATGAAGGATTGTTATTTTGCTTGCAATATGGTATGATATAAAGTAAGATAAGTAAAGAAACAGAATATCCAAGACCAACTGGATTATATTTAAATAAGCGTGTTTACTTAATTTATACATTTTAATACCTTCCTTTTAAAATTCTAATATTATTGTCTAGGATTACTTTAACATTAATTTAGAAAAAAATAAAGCACTGTGTCCTAGCAGTATGGTTTATAAATACAACTATAGGAAGGGTTTTAAATAACTCCAAACAATATAATCAAAGCATGTCTAATTATGGGTTAAAATTAATATGCATTGGCAAGATATACGATTTAAACAATGAACGCATATTAATATTTACTTATTTGTATATTTAAAGAAGATGGCAATGTAAACGGCCATAGCACAAAATAAACATTGACACATGTTCCAAGAATAATATATAATATAGGGTGTGCTATATTTAGCTAACTTTCCACTTTAATCCATGCTGAAATGAATTGAAGTTTTAGTCAAAGCACAATTGCTACCATCGGAGGGAGGGAAATACGTGTCTGAAATTAGAGTTAAAGAAAACGAATCTTTAGATAGTGCTCTTAAAAGATTTAAGAGACAATGCGCTAAAGCAGGCGTGTTGGCGGAAGTAAGGAAAAGGGAGCATTATGAAAAGCCCAGTGTGAAGAGAAAGAAGAAATCTGAGGCTGCAAGGAAAAGAAAATTCAAATAAGAGGATATTATACGTTTTTGGATTTTAAAAAGCAATGGAAGGCCTGAAGTTACTTTTAGATATATACGATATAGAAAGGATATGCTTCGGGCTCAAAAGGATATTGTGATTGCCCTTTACAGCGATGGTATAATTTAAATGTCATAGGTCTAAAGCCCGATTATTAATCGGGCTTTACTTGTGCCCAGCACAGGCGATAACTTGGTAGTAAAATTCCCTTTACTTACTCGATTCCCAACAATGTACGTCAAACTGGGGCCAAATTGTATATAAGCTAGTGCATCAAGCTAAAATGCATTTTCTCTTACCTTTGTGCAATTGCTGGGCTAAATTAGATATAGGCTGGTGTATCCAAAGCTTGCTTATTATTAATAAAGGGTTTACCCAGGCTATTGAATACATTATAATAAAATTCATATATTCTTTAAAAACATAGCAAATACACTACATAGGACGGGTGATTAAATGGTAAATGGTAGTGTTTGGGTTGAGAACTATTCTTCTGATGATGATGTTAAAGAACTTGCTAATCAAGCGGGTGTTTCAAATTTGCTTGCTAAGCTTTTATTATCGAGGGGGATTAATGACCCGGATCATATAAAAGAATTCCTACATCCCTCTTTGGGGGGACTTTGTGATCCTTTTTTGATGTGTGATATGGAAAAAGCCACCCAAAGAGTGGCTACTGCTATTAAAAAGGACGAGAAGATATTAATTTACGGCGATTACGATGTGGATGGTGTGACGGGTGTTGCCGTTATTTATGACTTTTTAACGAGACGGGGAGGAAATGTATGCTATTATATTCCCGATAGACTTGCTGAGGGATATGGTATTTCCAAGATTGCGGTTGATAGAATTAGAGATATGGGAATAGATCTTATGATTACCGTGGATTGCGGGATTAGTGCTATAAAGGAGACGAAGCTTATAGAAAGCTGTGGGACTGATGTAATAATTACTGATCACCATGAGTGCCGGTGCGATATCCCCGATGCGTATGCGGTGCTTAATCCCAAAAGGCCAGAATGTAAATATCCCTTCAAAGAGCTTGCAGGGGTGGGGGTGGCATACAAGTTTATCAATGGCATTGGTACCCAAATGGGTCTGCAAGGGACGCAGATAAATTATCTAGATATGGTGGCATTAGGTACGGTTGCAGATATGGTTCCTCTTGTGGGTGAGAATAGAATTTTGGTAAAGCACGGCCTTTTTGCCATCGAAGAAACATCTAATATTGGTCTTAAGGCCCTTTTAAAAGTATGTGGAGAGCAAAAAAAGATTACATCAGAATTAATAGCTT
>JAAZML010000048.1 GCA_012798835.1 Clostridium sp. | reverse complement strand
TTCCTGCCCCAATATTTAAATGGCCAACTTCTGAATTACCCATTTGGCCTTCTGGTAGACCTACATCAAGACCTGAAGCACTAATCATAGTGTTTGGATAGTTTTTTAATAGTTTGGGATATGTTTTTATGTTTGCTCCTTTTATTGCATTGTTTTTTACACTGTTCCTTATACCCCAGCCATCAAGAATTATCAATGCTATCATATTTTCAGCATCCTTTTACAGCTATTTTTTGTAATTTACCAATTCTATAAAATCATCTGCTTTTAAACTCGCACCTCCAACAAGTGCACCATCAATATCAGATTGGCTCATATATTCCTTTATGTTATTTGGATTCACACTTCCCCCATATAATATCCTTACTTTCTCCGAAATTCTCTCACCAAATAAATCTTTTATAATATCCCTTATAAATTGTGCTACTTTATTTGCATCTTCACCTTTTGAAGACATCCCTGTTCCTATAGCCCATATTGGCTCATATGCGATAACAATACTTAAAGCTTGTTTAGGTGTTAAACCACTTATACCCTTTTTAACCTGTTCTGAAACAACAACTACTGTTTGTCCTTTCTCTCTTTGTTCCATGTCCTCACCAACACAGATAATTGGTACCATTTGATTATCTAATGCAGATTTAACCTTCAAATTAACCATTTCATCTGTTTCTCCAAAATATTGTCTTCTTTCGGAATGACCTATTATAATATACTTGCACCCAATTTCTTTAAGCATAAAAGGTGAGATTTCCCCCGTATAAGCACCTTTATCTTCCCAGTGCATATTCTGTGCCCCTATCCCGATTTTTGTTGAATCTAATATTTTCGATGCTTCGTAAAGAGATATATATGGAGGGCATACTACTACTTCAACACTCTCATCTAAAGCCGCTTTTTTGATGCCCTTTAACAATTCCTGGGTGTCTTTAATGTTGTTGTTCATCTTCCAGTTACCAGCAATTATTGGTTTTCGCAATCCTATTTTACCCCCTTATTATTTATCTAATACCTTAACACCTGGTAGTTCCTTTCCTTCTAAAAACTTTAAAGAGGCTCCACCACCAGTTGAAACATGGGTCATTTTATCGGCAAGACCCATTTGTCTTATAGCAGCAGCCGAATCTCCACCACCGATTATTGTTGTAGCATCAGACTCAGCCATTGCAGAAGCAATTCCTTGTGTTCCCTTTGCAAAAGGTTCCAACTCAAAAACTCCCATTGGCCCATTCCATATTACAGTATTTGCTTCTTTTATGATTCCTGAAAATCTTTTTATTGTTTTTTCACCTATATCTACACCCATCCAACTGGTCGGAATTTCATCAATATTTACGGTTTTATACTCAGCATCTTCTTTTAATTCCTGTGTTACTACTATATCAGCCGGTAAAATCAAATTAGCATGTTTACTTTCCGCTTGTTCAAGTATTTCTTTGGCAACAGTAAGTCTATCTTCCTCAAGTAGAGAATCTCCAATCTCTAGACCTTTTGCCTTTAATAGTGTAAAAGCCATACCTCCACCAATTAACAAGTAATCGACCTTATCTAGTAGATTTGTTAGAACACCAATTTTATCACTAACTTTTGCACCTCCAAGTATTGCTACAAATGGTCTCCTTGGATTCTTTAGAACCTTCCCGAGATTATCCAATTCCTTTTTTAGAAGAAGACCTGATACAGCGGGAAGATATTTAGCAATTCCAACTGTAGAAGCATGTGCTCTATGGGCCGCACCAAAGGCATCATTTACATAGATGTCAGCTAAACTTGCCAATTGTTTTGCAAACTCCGAATCATTTAATTCTTCCTCTGGATAAAATCTTATGTTTTCTATAAGAAGTACATCACCAGCATCCATCATTTGAATAGCCTTTTTAGGCTCATCACCTATACATTCATCTGTTTTAATAATCTCTTTATTAAGTAGTTCGGCAAGTCTTTGTGCTACTGGATCCATACGAAGTTTTTCATTTATTTTACCTTTAGGTCTTCCCAAGTGTGAAACCAAAATCACTTTTGCCTTTTTTTCAATTAAATACTTAATTGTTGGAAGCACTGCGAGAATCCTAGTATCATCAGTTACACTCCCCGACTCATCAATAGGCACATTAAAATCTACCCTAACAATCACCTTTTTGCCTTCTACATCCACATCGTGAATAGTTTTCTTCAATTAGATACCTCCCTTATCTACTATATCAAAAGCTTTAATCAGTAAAAGCCATTAATTATAATCTCCTGGCTACCAAATTTTTATTTATTTATATAATCTAAACATATTGTAACCTTCTTTCATCAATTTTTCCAGTTATTGATA
>JAAZML010000142.1 GCA_012798835.1 Clostridium sp. | reverse complement strand
TGCCGGAGCCAAGGACGAATTTACCGAAACCCTTGATAAGCTTGGAAGGTTAATTCCAACGGAAGCCGGAGAAGAATATTTAATTAGGATAAACGATCCTGCCCTTAGTGGGAACTATGATATTGATGATTTTTATGCGGCAAAATTTCCTGGGGATCCCGATGCAAGTTTATACAACAAAAGAAATCCCGAACTTGCCCTAGACAATCAGTATTATCTTGTAGTAAACTCAAACCCCAATATATGTTTAGAGGTAAGCGGAGAATTTAACGGTATTATATTTACCGCAGGAAGGGTAGATTTAAAAGAAGGTGCAGACATAAGAGGGGCTGTAGTGGCAGCAGGGAAAACCGTTTCAAATATTCCCGACATTGGACATTTGAAGATTACTGAGGACAATGCCGATGAATTAGATTCGGGTGCTAAGGCCAGTATTTATTCAGACGGCAGCAATGTCAAAATAGATTTTTACTTGGGGCACACACCCTATATAGATTTTGGGGCACCTGCAGACAGTGATTCGGTCCCTGTAACATCAGTTGACGGGGATAATGATTTTCTTAGCAGGGCTGCACGTAAAAGGCTTCTTAAAAAATTTAATGATATAGGCTTACATTTAGAAGGAATATTTTAAAACATGAGGTGGATATAATGGGGAAAAAACTTAAGGTATTGGTAGTCACGGCAGTAATCGCAGCAAATTTATTCAGCTTTGCGGGATGTGTTTCTTTGTTTAAAAAACCTCCTGAGGTGGAACCAGAACCTCCAAAGGTTGAAACACCCCTTACCAGTCCGGACGAGGACAATAAGGTAAAAGAGATTTTAAGGGATTATTTTGCAGAGCTGTATAGCAAGTCTCCGACTCAATATGTCGATAATATTGTCAACGGACTAATAGCGGATAATATTGCCGACAAGATCGCTACACGTACAAGGGAAGAGGGAGATGCCAACCCTGAAATTGGTATACATCCCCCAAGAATTGTTGACATTAACGGGGTTGTGATTGTAGATTATGAAATATTAGAGGATGCCGGTAAAAACCCGAGGGTTGATTCCGCATTTATAGGCGATAGTAATGATGTGTTTGTATATTATGTAAAGGTGGATCTTAAGGCCAAGGGGCTTACTGAAAGTGATTTTAACAAGTATTATGTAAGAGATCCAATGACTAGGATGTATTCCCTTGCATCCGATGAAGATGGTGATGAAGTTGAAATAGAAGAAGAGGATTATGATTATATTAAGGTCAGGGCTAGATACGATGTAGAGGTAATAAAAGAGGGCAGCGATTACAAAATTCTTACCCAAAGAGAAGCAAATTATAAACCGGGAGTTACAAATAGGACCTTTATCCTAAACCATGATTTTCTTACAAGAATACCTTATCTGTCAGAGGATATTGATGACGAGAAAAAGATCTATGATGACGAGAAAGCACTTATAGAGTTGTATTTTAACAATCTGCAAACGGTTGACAAAGAAAGAATGAACCTTATAAGGGCTAAATGGGATGTGGATTATCTTGAATTTATCGACATAATGAAAAAAACAGGTGCCGGCAAAACAACTGGGGACGATTTTGTTTTGGATATAGATGAGAACTATAAGAATAAGTTTAAATTAGAGTCTTTCCCCTTAAAGATCAATATGGAACGAATTATAAAATATGAAAACTTCAATGTAAAAATACACCCGGGTTATTCATTTAAAAACAAGATGTATCTAGTTTCATTTAAGGCCGCTGTAGCCGAAACAAATGGAATGATTGGAAACGAAACAATTTACCAATATGATTATATTGTGACAATGAAAACACTTGGCGATAGGACTCTTATCGACAGCGTAAAACTAAGTGAATATTCTAAATCCTCTTCTGGTACCAAGGCAAGTACCGCTACTTCCTCTGATGACGAGGACTCGGATAAGGATGATGAGTAATAAAAAATGGGGATAGGGTAAAACAGGCTTTATCCCATGTATAAAATTTAAACTAGCTAAAAAAGTATTTGTGTATTAATATACAAATACTTTTTTAATTTCACTGTATTTTTAAGTTTAATTTCCCTGTTATATTTTTTGTAATTAAAATAATAATAATAAATATGTTTACATTTTTTAAGGATGTGATAATTTGAAGGAAGAAAACGATAACTCATTTTACAATAACACTGCTAAAGATACCGAAAAACAGGCAGAGGAGGGCACAAATATTGATGAAATCAAGGAACTTGGTAAAACATCCATAAAAAATGCAAGGGGCAATATACATTGCCTTACGGTGATCGGACAAATCGAGGGGCATATTGTCCTTCCCCCCCAAAATAAGACTACAAAGTATGAGCATGTAATCCCCCAGCTAGTGGCAATAGAGGAGGACGACAGTATTGACGGTCTAATGCTTATTTTGAATACGGTAGGCGGGGATGTTGAGGCGGGATTAGCTATAGCAGAGATGATAGCTAGTATGTCAAAACCAACGGTGTCCTTGGTTCTAGGAGGGGGACATAGCATTGGGGTACCGATGGCTGTTGCAACACGGTACTGCCTTATAGCTCCCTCGGCGACTATGACCATACATCCCATAAGGCTAAATGGCATGGTTATAGGGGTACCGCAGACCTACGAATATTTTGACAGAATGCAGGAAAGAGTTGTAAAATTTGTGACAAAGAACTCCAAAATATCAAGGGATTCATTTAGAAGCCTCATGCTAAAGACCGGAGAACTTGCAAATGATGTAGGTACAGTGCTATTTGGTGACGAGGCGGTCAAATATGGGATAATTAATGAGACCGGCGGCTTGCGTGAGGCCCTTGAAAAATTATATGAGCTGATAGATGAACATAAAAGAATTAGGCATTTAAATATTAAAAATAAAATAATGGAGGAGCTCCAGTGATATTATATTCTGTTATACCAGCCGAAGTGGTCTTTAAAGATTTTAATTGGGAGGAGCGCAAAGATAGCATAGAAATTGATTATTTAGGAGAAAAGGTGACAGCTTTTCCCCTTGGCAGTAATAGCTTTAAAATAGACAGGCTTATTAGCACCTCACCCAAATCATACTTGGATTCAAGGCTTGCACCGGGAAACATAATCTATTACACTCCGGATTCATTGCAGGAGGGTTTATGATATGATATATTAAATAGGTGGATCAGCCGCCGCAATGGTCGACAGAATGGCCATACGGGTTTATGATGTGGTATATTAAGCAGGTAGATAAGATACGGAAGGTTTTGTGGGGGTGTCAAGTTGGGAGCGAAAAAAACACGAAAGAAAAAGACGAAAAAATCGGGAAAGATATCATACAATAACGAAATAATAGGTATCATAATGCTAGCTATTGGCATTATGATTTTACTCAGTCTTGTTTTGGAGAATTCAATAGGGGTTTTTGGTATATTTGTGAAAAAAAACATCATGGGTTTTGTAGGTTTACCGGGATACTTAACGCCTTTTATCCTAATTATATACTCTGTTTCTCTTATTTTCAAAAAGAATATAAAGCAGGTGAAAACAAAGCTTTTATATATATCAGGGTTATTGTCTGTTATAGCCGCCATGCTTCAGACCTTTTATTATAACCAATATGATTATATTAATATGAGTTTTTGGGGATATATCAAAAAATTCTATGCAGATGGTATAATTATGCGCGGTGGCGGTATTTTAGGCGGTATTTTAAGCATACCATTTTTGCTTATATTCAAAAATCTAGGAACTATAATAATCCTTACAACCGTTGCCATAATTCATATAATACTTATAACTGATGTATCAATAGCTGATATATTCATAAAATCTAAAAATTACATATCCCAGCTCTTGAAGGGGTTTGAGAGCAAATTCAAAATGAGCAAAGAAGAAATAAAAAAAGAGATTATTAAGGAAAATGGGATCGAGGAAATTGATATTGGAATGAACGAAAAAGCTGTACTAAAACTCGGCGAATTGCCAGATGATGGTTTAGAGGTGAACGGAGCATGGCAGAAGACTGAGGAAGCGGAGGAGCTTACATATAATCATTCCGACGAGATATCCTATGAAAACCAGGAACAACAAACAAATGGGGATGGAGAGCCATCCAAGGGAAGAAATATTCCCCACGATCAAACAAATAATGGTATATTTAAACACCCGCAGGAGAACGATCCCTTTGTACATACCCCGGGTTATGTATATGAATTTCCCCCAATAAAACTTTTAAACAAGTCAAAACAAAATCCTAAGAAAAGATCAGACCATAGGGCAATTGCCATGGGAGGAGCAAAAAAGCTTGAGATGACATTAAAGAGTTTTGGTGTGGACGCAAAGGTTATAAATGTAGGCGTAGGTCCGGCTGTTACTCGCTACGAGTTACAGCCAAGCCCCGGCGTTAAGGTAAGCAAAATAGTCAATCTATCGGATGATATTTCGTTAAATCTTGCGGCGGCCGGAGTTAGGATAGAGGCGCCCATACCCGGTAAGGCTGCGGTGGGAATAGAGGTGCCCAATAAGGAGGTAACACCGGTTTTCTTGCGGGATGTACTTGACTCCGAAGAATTTCGCAGGTACGAATCAAAGTTGGCCTTTGCATTAGGAAAGGACATATCCGGAAGGAATATGATAGCGGATATAGCAAAGATGCCGCATATGCTTGTGGCGGGCGCAACGGGATCCGGCAAAAGTGTTTGTATAAACAGTCTTATTATGAGTATATTGTTTAAGGCATCGCCGGATGAGGTAAAACTCTTATTAGTTGATCCTAAAGTGGTGGAGCTTGGAATATACAATGGTATTCCCCATTTGCTGATACCGGTAGTAACCGATCCTCAAAAGGCGGCGGGGGCCCTCAACTGGGCCGTGCAGGAAATGGTGAATAGATATAAGCTTTTTGCCGATGCAGGGGTTAGAGATTTGGGTGGCTACAATGCTGTAGTAAGTGAAAATGGCGAGACAGATCCCCTCCCCCATGTTGTAATTATAATTGACGAGCTTGCAGATCTTATGATGGCAGCTCCGCGTGATGTGGAGGACGCTATATGCCGTTTAGCACAGATGGCAAGGGCGGCGGGTATGCATTTAGTTATTGCAACCCAAAGACCGTCGGTAGACGTAATAACGGGCGTTATAAAGGCAAATATTCCTTCGAGGATTGCCTTTTCTGTATCCTCCCAGGTCGATTCCAGAACTATAATCGATATGTCCGGGGCGGAAAAGCTCCTAGGCAAAGGAGATATGCTTTTTTATCCTGTGGGCGAGCCAAAACCTATAAGGGTTAAGGGAGCCTTTGTGACAGACAAGGAGGTTGAGCGGGTGATAGGCTTTATAAAATCCAACGCTAACCCAGAATACAATGAGGATATTATTGATGAAATAAATAGCGGAACAAAGATTAAAGATTCCCAGCAGCAGGAAAGGGATGAGCTGTTGCCGCAGGTAATAGAGATGGTAGTCGAATCGGGCCAAGCATCCGTATCCTTGATCCAGCGAAAATTCAGGGTTGGCTATGCCAGAGCTGCAAGAATTGTTGATCAGATGGAGGAAAGAGGGATAGTTGGTGAATTTGAAGGGAGCAAGCCAAGGCAGGTGCTTATTACAAAATTACAGCTTCAAGAAATGAATATGAAAAATAACGAATAAGGGTGCGCCAAACCGCAAACAGTCTAATTAAGAAAATAAATCAATTTAACATACATGATTTAACTTTAAAACGATTTATAACCAACAAAAAGATATAGAAAGGACAGGTCAAAATGGGGGCTAGTATATTAAATGGAAAAGAATTAGCAAAGAAAATAAAGGTTCAATTGAGACTTGAGGTAGAAAAACTAAAAGAAAAAAGTATAAATCCAGGGCTTGCGGTGATAATTGTGGGCGATGATCCTGCGTCCAGGGTGTATGTAAATTCTAAAAGAAAAGCATGCGGGGAAATAGGGGTTGAGTCTTTTGAGTATGCCTTAGACAAGGATGTTCCCGAGGATGAATTGATTGAACTTATACATACCTTAAATGGGGACAAGAGAATAAATGGAATACTCGTGCAGCTTCCATTGCCAAAACATATAAACGAAGAAAAAGTAATTTTGGCGATTGATGTTTTAAAGGATGTAGACGCTTTCCATCCAACGAACGTAGGAAGGCTTATGATAGGTAACCCAGTGTTTTTACCATGTACACCTTCCGGTATAATGAGGCTTATAGCCGAAAGCGGTGTTGATGTATCCGGAAAGGAATGTGTTATTGTTGGAAGGAGCAATATAGTTGGTAAGCCTATGTCCATGCTTTTGTTATCTCAAAACGGAACGGTTACCATCTGTCACTCCAAAACAAAAAACATAGAAGAAGTATGCAAAAGAGCCGATATACTTATTGTAGCTGTAGGCAGAGCGGAAATGGTAAAGGGTGATTGGCTAAAACCAGGGGCCGTGGTAATAGATGTAGGTATAAACAGACTTGAAAATAAAAAACTTGTTGGGGATGTTGAATTTGGAACTGCCCGGGGTGCTGCTGCGGCAATTACACCGGTACCCGGAGGGGTGGGACCTATGACAATTGCGATGCTTATGGAAAACACTGTAAAGGCTGCAAAACTCCAATCCAACATTTAACATCAGGCTTTATATAAAAATCACTGTTGGGATAAAAAACTTATATTACAATACAAAAAAAGCATATACGTAACTATGGAAAAGAAGAAAGGATGAAAAAGTGCCAGAAAGCGATTGTTCAAAGTATCGGGAAAGACTTGAAGACATAAAATATTGGTATGAGAAGGCGAAAATATTTTATTATAATCAAAAGGGAAAAATGGATCATCTGGTAGAGCGAAAGCTGACCCTTGAGACACAGTTGCAAAAAACCCTTGACAATATCGATGTTTTAGAAAAAGTAAGGATATTGCTTCAAAGGGTATCAGAGCATGCCCGGGAACAGTCAAGGGCACATATAGAATCCCTAGTAACAAACTGCCTTCAATACATATTTGATTCAAATCTTGAATTTAGGATAGAAATAGAAGAGGTGCGAGGCAGACCTGAGGCCGAATTTTTTGTTGTGAGCAACTTAGATGGGATGACTATTAAGACAAAACCGCAGGATGCAAGGGGCGGGGGAATAATTGATATTATCTCCCTTGCGATACGAATTGCTATGCTAGAATGTAGCGATCTGGAATTAAAAGGACCTATTATATTGGATGAGCCTGCCAAGCATGTAAGTGATGATTATATTACTCAGGTTGCAGAATTTTTAAGACAGGTGACTTATATGTTCAAAAGACAAGTGATAATGATCACGCACAACAGACATCTTAGTGAAATGGCTGACAAATGGTACAGGGTTGAGATGAATAACGGGATTAGCATAATTGTAGGTGATGAGGAAAGACCGGAAAAGCCATTTGATTCTTGACATAAAAATTAAAAGAGATTAAAATTAAAAGGTACTTAAACGTTATTTAAGTATTTAATTTTGACCATTGAAAACTGAATAAGGAGGTGTGTGCTATTAACTATTTTTTTTACGGATTGTTAATAGGTATAGTAATTGCAGTAATTGCTTCAATTATTGCTTCAGTAATAAGTTTCCGAAAAGGTATTGAATTTAGAAAAAGAAAAGCAGAAGCTGAAATTGGAAGTGCAGAACAGGAAGCTAAAAAAATCATTAGTGAGGCACTAAAGACGGCCGAAAGTAAAAAACGCGAAGTGTTGCTTGAGGCCAAAGAAGAGATTCACAGAAGTAGAATGGAGCTAGATAGGGAGATTAAGGACAGAAGAAACGAGCTTCAACGTCAGGAAAGAAGACTGGTTCAGAAGGAAGAAACACTGGACAGGAAGGTAGAGACCCTAGAAAGAAAAGATGAGGTTTTGAGTAAGAAGACAAAAGAGATCCAAGAACTTCATGAAAAGACATCAGAACTGCAAAGGCGCCAGTTAGAGGAGCTTGAAAAGATTTCAGATTTATCGGTGGATGAAGCCAAGGAAATACTCCTTAAAAACGTCGAAAGTGAAGTCCGGCATGAAATGGCTATCCTTATTAAGGATATCGAGACAAAAGCAAGGGAAGAGTCAGACGCTAAGGCAAAGGATATTGTGGCTATGTCAATTCAAAAATGTGCAGCCGATCACGTTTCTGAAGTTACCGTTTCCGTTGTTCCGCTTCCAAACGACGAGATGAAGGGAAGGATAATTGGGCGTGAAGGCAGAAATATCAGAACATTAGAGACACTTACAGGGATTGATCTCATTATTGATGACACGCCGGAGGCAGTTATTTTATCGGGCTTTGATCCCGTTAGGAGGGAAGTAGCAAGAATTACCCTAGAAAAACTTATCCTTGATGGCCGAATCCATCCTGCAAGAATCGAGGAAATGGTGGAAAAGGCAAAAAAAGAAGTTGAGGTTACCATAAGGCAGGAAGGGGAAAATGCTACATTTGATACAGGGGTGCACGGATTACATCCTGAGATTATTAAACTCCTTGGTAAGCTTAGATTTAGGACTAGCTATGGCCAGAACGTACTAAATCATTCCATTGAGGTTTCCCACTTGGCAGGTTTAATGGCCTCGGAGCTGGGTGTCGATGTGAATATGGCCAAAAGGGCGGGTCTGTTACATGATATCGGCAAAGCGGCGGATCATGAAATTGAGGGCTCCCATGTAACCATAGGGGCGGATCTTGCTAAAAAATACAAGGAAAGCAAAGAAATTGTAAGTGCAATAGCCTCGCATCACGGCGATATAGAAGCCACCTCGGTGGTTGCCGTTTTAATACAGGCAGCCGACTCCATATCGGCGGCAAGACCCGGTGCTAGAAGGGAAAGCCTAGAATCATATATAAAAAGGCTGGAAAAGCTTGAGGAAATAGCAAATTCCTTTGATGGTGTAGACAAGTGCTTTGCAATTCAGGCGGGTAGGGAGATACGTATAATGGTTAAGCCTGAAAATGTAAGCGATGCAGATATATCACTTGTGGCCAGGGATATTGTTAAAAAAATAGAAGACGAGCTTGATTATCCGGGACAGATCAAAGTAAATGTTATAAGGGAAACTAGATGTATAGAATATGCTAAATAGCATGGATAGTTTTACATAAAAAGCGTGGAATCACGCTTTTTATGTTTTTGGGATTTGCATCAAAACTAGGTTAATAAAAGTGTAAAATCATTGTATATACAACGAAACGGAGGATATGCTTTGAAGATTCTGTTTATTGGTGACGTTTTTGGTAACCCAGGTAGAAAAGCTGTTGGTGAGTTTGTTCAAAAGTTAAAAAGGGAAAGGGAAATTGATTTTTGCATTGCCAATGGGGAAAATGCAGCAGGCGGGAGTGGTATTACGTATGTAGTTGCGCAAGAGTTGTATCGTTTTGGGGTTGATGGGATAACCCTAGGAAACCATACATGGTCTAAAAGGGAGGTACTAAGTTTTATTGATTCCGATAGTAATATCATAAGACCTGCCAATTATCCAGAAGGAGTCCCAGGCAAAGGGTCTGCAATACTAGAAGGGAAAAGTGGAAAGATAGGTATACTAAATCTAGTGGGAAGGATTTATATGGATAGTGCGGATTGTCCCTTCAAGGTGGCAAAAAGGGAGCTGGAATACTTAAAAAGTTTTGCAAAGGTAATTGTTGTAGATATGCATGCAGAGGCCACTTCAGAAAAATGTGCACTGGCTTGGTATCTAGATGGAAAGGTTAGCTGTGTCCTGGGCACGCATACCCATGTCCAGACCGCCGATGAAAGAATATTGCCTTTTGGTACAGCTTTTATTTCGGATGTGGGCATGACTGGACCCTATGATGGAATTATTGGTGTCAAGAGGGAAATCGTGATTAAAAAATTTATGGATAATATGCCGGCAAGATTTGAGGTTGCTCAAGGGACAATACAGTTTAGTGCTGTTTACATGGATATCGATGAAAACACAGGCAAAACAACTAGTATAGAAAGAATACATCACCTTTTAGAGCTATAGTTTATCTTTCAAATAACCATAATGAAAAATGAAAAGGGATCCAAATGTATAAACTTGTAGTCTACCTGATAATTAGCTGCAAATCCTATGCTTTGTATGTAAAAGGAGGATTTCCATAACTTTCGTAGAACTTATAATAATATAGGATAACTGCGATGCTCATTGTTCTTCACTAGCAAAATAGTATGCAAAAATCTTTCCAATTAAACAGGTTCAAAACGCATTATACCGCAAAATCAAAGGCAGATACGTTGCAAATGACCGGGTACGAGCTGGTGGTTTTGGTCTACTAATAAAAGGGGGTAAGAGACCATGAATATCTTAAAGGTTTCAGCAAAGTCTAGCCCAAACTCTATTGCAGGAGCATTAGCAGGTGTTATCAGGGAAAACGGGACAGCCGAGATCCAAGCAATTGGAGCAGGAGCATTAAATCAGGCAATAAAGGCGGTAGCGATAGCAAGAGGTTTTGTTGCCCCATCAGGAATTGAGCTAATCTGTATCCCGGCTTTTACGGATGTGGAGATTGACGGGGGGGAAAAGACGGCAATTAAACTTATTGTTGAACCAAGGAGAAGATAATTTATCGGCAAAAAAGCTATCCTCAAAGGATAGCTTTTTTGTATTATGTGGCGCAAGGTAGAATGATAGCCAAAGAATAGCGCAATTAGGGAAGGGTGTATCATTTTAAAATGGGGGGATGGTATCTAGTGAACACATATGAAAAGCTGGATAAATTAAAAAATTATTTGAAAAGGATCGGTAAAATTGCCATAGCTTTTTCAGGGGGCACGGATAGCACATTTTTGCTTAAAACCGCGCATGAGATTCTGGGGCGAAATACCTTAGCAATAACCGTCCATTCAGCATTTTCCCCGGAAAGGGAATTTGGGCGAGCAAGGGAATTTATAAAAGATCTCAATTTAAAACATTTGGTTGTTGAACTTGATATCTTAACCATAGAGAAATTTGGCGAAAATCCGAAAGATAGATGTTATTATTGTAAGAAACAAATTTTCTCGGAGGTTATCAGGGCGGCCCGAAATGCTGGTTTTTCTGATGTGGCTGATGGTACAAATTTTGATGATACTGATGATTATAGGCCGGGGATTAGGGCCTTAAAAGAACTGGGCATTGTAAGCCCGCTGAAGGATGCGAATATGACAAAGAAGGATATAAGAAGGATTTCACGCAGGATGGGTATCAAAACCTGGAAAACCCCAAGCTCTGCTTGCCTTGCATCAAGAATACCCTATGGACATGAAATAACTAGGGAAAAGCTTGAAATGGTAGATAAAGCAGAGCAGTATATATCCGATCTGGGATTTAGTCAAGTGAGGGTGCGTCATCATGGTGATATTGCCAGAATTGAAGTGGAAACTGAGGAAAGAAAAGTTTTCCTGGAAGGAAATTTTTTAGAACAGGTCAGTTTAAAATTAAAGGGGATGGGTTTTAAATATGTTACCTTAGATTTGGAAGGTTATAGGATGGGGAGCCTGAATGAGATGCTGTGAACCATATTTTTTAAAATCTTATGTTGGGTACTTCACCATAATGCATAAAATTTGTAACCCTTTTCTGTGTTCATAAATATAATGATAATGTAACAATATCCCTAGACAAAATTCTATGAGATGTACAAAAAGCTAACTTCTATAAGGTAATACATCGAAAGGGGGGTTATTTATATGTATGAGCATGGACCCAAAAAAGAATGCGGACCAAAAATTGAGGCGGGTCAGATTTTAAATCCTGGCTGTTTTCCTCCTCCAAACGAGTTGGTGTGCGTGCAGGTACCAAAGGTTTTTGATCAGGTTGCCCTAAGAGACTGCGTAACAAGGACTATATGCCTGAAAAAGCGTTCCGAACAATGTTGTCACCCTGCTTTTGCCTTTGAGGGTGCGACCGACTTTGATATCGTAGAGGTTAAAGTAATCTCAAAAACCGATTCATTGTCAAGACCGGGTTGTAAAAAACTTAAGATATTTGTAAGGGTTAGATATACGGTACACTATTCCGATGGGGCGGGTCAACATAGCCAGTGCGATGAGGCTGCTTTTAATCTTACAGTCAACGAAATCTATTGTCCCAGCTGCATAGCACAGGTTGGAATCATAAAATCCACGGCAGATTGCTCGGAGGGTGGCCATGGAAAGACATTAGACTGCGATGGTACACTAATCAAGGTTGAAGCATTAGTAGAGGCATTTAACGATGTTGTCAACCCAAACACAGGGATACTAACACTTGATATAGGTGCTTTCTTCGTTGTCAAATGTGAATGTATCGTACAGCTTCTTATACCAGCATACGGTTATTGTCCAGTACCTTCAGAGCAGGCAAATCCTGCCGTACAAAACTGCAAGACCTTTAACGATAAAAGGAAAACACCGTTTCCATCCAAGTTTTTCCCGGATCAGAAATGGAATCCTCTAGACAAACAAGACTGCAAAAAGGACTGCTAGGTTTTAATTAATGCAGGGCTGCATGTAAAGTGCGGTCCTGTATTGCATATACCCGGGTGTTTTAGGGGGGGCTTTGGGTGGTTAATATGGAATATTATTATGTTGGTTTGATGTCTAGATCCTATGCCTTTTTCCTTGAGCGGAGAATGAAAAATGAGGGTATGAAAAGCAGCGAAATCACTTTTATGCCCAGAGAGATAATGACGGATTCATGTAATATGGGGGTTAGGTTTAAAGACAGTGAACTACCCCAGGCGGCTGGGGTTCTACGGACCTCTGGTTTTCCAGGGATTAGGGTGTTTAGGGAAATTACAAGACCTGACAGACATTATTATCACGAAGTCACGTTGTAGAAAGTATGTCTTTACAAAAGAGCCGCAATAAAATGCGGCTCTTTTGTAAGTGTATTTAAGGTCTTCTGCCTAGATTTTTTAGAAATTCCGGTGTTATATTTGAAAAGCCGGCTCCCGGCATTATCGGTTTTTTGCCAAAGTTTTCATCATATTCTTGATCTTTTTCTATAATCTCTGCACCTTTAGCTTGACAGCAGATTTTTTCGTTATAATTGTAGGCATTGAAAGTATTATCATTTTTATTATAATCCCTATTTAGCTGTTCCTCTAGTGAAAACTGCCTTGCTTCGATATTCCCAAGGCTTTCGCCAAGCTTTTCTATGGATTTATTTATTTCGTCAATATTTTCTGAGAGTTTTTCAAACATATCAGTTATTAAACCTTCAATGGTTTTGTTACCCATAGTGCCTCCAGTGGTACAATTATTTGATTGATTTTTTGAAGAAGGATATCTATTTATGTACATCCTTCGGTTGTTTAAAAGCATATAAAATCACCCCCCAATTTATTATATTGACTAAAACTACAAAGTGTGATGTTTTCCAATATAAAGGGGAACATAATAAAACACTAATTCAAAGCACCGCCATAATATGTATTGACATCCTTTAAAATCAATTAAGAAAACAAAATATGTAAAAATCTAAAGCATAAAAGAATAAACTTACAAACTTGATTAAAATTTAAATGAATTAAACTTGTCTATATTACAAATGATTAAAAGGTAAGCATCAATTTTTATTTTAGAATGAAGAATAATTGCTCTATACCATGGTAATTATACCGCATGCCTGAAATTTATTTTGTGTAATCAAAGGGCTATTATAAATGGCTTTTTGAAATTTATGCAAAGAATTTATGAAAGGATGAATTAGATGAAAGCAGTCATCATGGCGGGGGGAGAAGGTACTAGGCTTAGGCCTCTTACATGCAACAGACCAAAGCCAATGGTACCTATAGTAAATAAACCTGTTATGGAACATATTATTGAGTTGCTAAAAAAACATGAATTAACAGATGTTGCCGTCACGCTGCAATATTTGCCGGATATGATAAAGGATTATTTTGGTGACGGCAAGGAATTTGGAATAGATCTAAGGTATTATGTGGAAGACAAACCTATGGGTACGGCGGGAAGTGTAAAAAACGCAGAGAAATTTCTAGATAGTACCTTTATTGTGATAAGTGGTGATGCTCTAACAGATATTGATTTAGGTAAAGCGATAGATTTCCATTTCAGCAAAGATGCTATTGCCACATTGGTTTTAAAAAAGGTCGATATTCCTCTGGAATACGGCGTAGTTGTGACGGATGAGAGCGGGAGAATAACAAGGTTTTTGGAAAAGCCCAGCTGGGGAGAGGTATTCAGTGATACAGTAAACACGGGTATTTATATACTTTCACCCGAAGTGCTGGGTTATTTCAATAAAGATGAACTCTTCGATTTTAGCAGGGATCTTTTCCCTATACTTTTAAGGGAAAAAAGGCCGATGTATGGGTATATAACGGAGGAATACTGGTGTGATATAGGTGATCTTGAGGCATACAGCCAGGCACATATGGATGTGCTTGATAAAAAGGTAGATATAGAGATTCAGGGAGATAGGATCAAGGATAGGTTGTGGGTTGGGAAAGGGGCGGTTATAGGTGAAAATGTTACAATAGAAGAACCCTGTGTTATCGGTGCAAATACAAGGATAAAGGCAGGTTCTATTATTGGTGGTTATTCAGTTTTGGGGGACAATAACATAATAGGGGAAAGAAGCGGGGTAAAAAGGAGTATATTATGGAAGAATAATGTTCTCGATAGCAATGTTCAGCTAAGGGGTACGGTCATATGTAATAAGGTAAACATTAAGGAAAATGTTTCGGCATTTGAAAATTCAATCATTGGAGATGATACGGTTATTAACCGTAATGTATCAATAAAGCCAGATATCAAAATATGGCCCAATAAAATGGTAGAAGCGGATGCTAAAGTGAACTCAAACCTAGTTTGGGGTTCAAAATTTATTCGTTCTATATTTGGATCAAGGGGACTTGCGGGGGAAATAAATGTTGATATTACCCCTGAATATGCCTCAAAGTTGGGGGCGGCCTATGGAGCGATTTTTAAAGGAAAGGGACGAATTAGTGTAGGGTCGGATGATTCAGTTGTGGCAAAAATGTTAAAAATGTCTTTTATATCCGGGCTAATGTCTGCGGGTTTGAAGGTTCTCGAACTTGGGGATCTGCATTTGCCTGTATTTAGATCGGCTGTAAGGTTCTATGGCTCTGATGGGGGAATCTATATTGGGTGCTCGAATAAAAATATAGGAAGATTGAATGTAGACTTTATAGACAAAACTGGAAGCAATATAGAAAGGGGCATAGAAAGAAAAATTGAGAATGCATTTCAGAGGGAGGATTTCAGCCGCTGTGAAGGTGATGATATAAACGGTATGGAGGCGATGCCCGACTATACAGGATTTTATTTAAGAAATATATTAAATAGGACAAAAAACCCCAATATGCAATATAAAATTCTTCTAAACTCCCCGTCCGAGTTTATACTCGAAACGGTGGAGGATTTGCTCACTAATCTAGGCTGTATGGTTGAAAAAATGCCTTTTGATCTAAAAGGTATAAAATACACTCATGTACCGGGTATCTCTAGGGAAATGACCTTTTTTGCAGACAATACAGTAGATGGCGGATTCGATCTTGGTGTATCCATAGAGGAGACGGCGGAAAAGATGGTATTATCAGATGACAACGGAAGAATTATATCCGGGGATATGTTTACCGCACTTATTTCCCTTATAATGTTCAGAGCGGAGGAGGGGGGAACGGTTGTTGTTCCAATTTCTGCAAGTTCGGTGGTCGAGAGACTGGCGAAGGAAAACAACGGAAGCGTAATAAGGACCAAAACATCGGCCCAAGATATCATGAATAAAATTCTAGGAAACGATGCGGGGGAAAATGTATATGATCAATTTTCGTTGCATTTTGATGCGATATCGGGTTTGGTAAAAATCTTAGATTTTATGAAGTCCAATAACTACAGGCTTTCTGAGCTTGTGGACATGATACCGGAATTTCATATCAGTGAAAAAGAGGTTAGTTGTTCGTGGAATGCAAAGGGTAAGGTAATAAGGCAAATCATACAGGAGAATGACAACGAAAGCATTGAAACTCTTGAGGGAGTAAAGATATTTAAGGATGGGGGATGGGTATTGGTTTTACCCGATGCGGAAAAGCCTGTTTGCAGAATAAAAAGTGAAAGCCATTGCGCAGAGATCGCCGAGGAGCTTACTGATTTTTATGTAAAGAGGGTACAGCAGATAAGCGGAGGCTGATACATGAGTGCCCATACAGCAAATAAAAGGGGCATAACGCCCCTTTTGTTGAAGTCACGATGTAATAAAATGAAATGCCCAGTATATTAATCGGCGAAAACACCAGCATAATCCTCTTCTTCGAAGGGCTCAAAATAAAAGTCAATATAATATATGGAGGTATCTTTTGCGTTTGAAATATTTGAAAAAGCAATTCTAAACTCGAATTCCGGCTCTTTTAAGGTATCTTTAGCATTCCGATCGGGAGGGGCATCTAAAATACGCTGCATACCTTTTTGAGCAAGCTCATTTATTACCCAATTAAATTCCTTGGTATCGTCCACATCCATACAAGGTATATTTCCCTTTTTCATTTGGGTGACCACCTCTTCAATTTCACCCGTTTGGTATCTAATCTGATAAAACATTGGTATCATCTCCTTTAGTTGAATTGCCAACAAAATATTTAGAATCAGTATCCCTATATATTTTATACCACAAATCTAGAGATATAAAAACATTTGATTCAAAATACCTATGACGGACTAGAAAACGAATAAAATCATTTGTAAATACACTTGAAATAGTATTATTTTGATGTAAAATAAAAATGATAACAGTTTAAGTCTATTAAGTATAAAGGAAGATTTATCATGAAAAGAAAAGATACAAAACCAATACTGATGATTTTGTTTATGTTTCTGGGGATTGTTATATCCATCCAATTTAGAAGTATCCTTAATGCCGATAAGGATAAACCTTCTGTCATCTATCAGATTGAGAGTTTAAAAAACCAGCTCAACACCGAGAAAATTATCGGGGAAGGGCTTAGAAAAGAAATTGAGAAAAATACAAAGGAGGGGGAGGAATATATAAGAAGTGTTATGGAGCATAGCAGTAATGAGCTTATAGGGGAATGGGAAAATACGAAGCTTGCAGCGGGCCTAAAGGATGTAAGAGGTAATGGGGTACTCATAAATATAGGTGATGCCGAAAGTTTTGAAAGTGGTAATATAAATGATTTTGTTGTTCACGATATAGATTTATTGAAGGTAGTGAATGAGTTAAAAAAGGCGGGAGCACAGGCCATATGCGTCAATAATGAAAGAATAATTTCCACCAGCGAAATTATATGCGCAGGTCCAACGGTACGTATCAACCGAAATCGCTATGCCGTTCCGTTCGAAATAAAGGCAATTGGAAATCCCAAGAAATTGTATGCAGCGCTTGCGGGCAGCTCAATGGCTGCAGAATTTAAAGAGTATGGGAAGATATTTGAGGTTAGGGAAGCTAAAAACATTGTAATACCTAAGTACAATGGTGAAATAAATAACCTAATGAGGGGTTTGGAGGTAGTCGAATGAAGAGTATTTCAAGAAATTTCTCAATTACAATAATTTGCATAATCCTTGGCATTATGCTGTCATGGCAGTATAAAAGCATTCAAAACAACAAAAAGGCAACAAGTGCCCAAACTGGTACACTGCAATCATTGCAGGAAGAGCTGATTGGGGAGAAAACAAAAAACGAGAATTTAAGAACCAGAAACCAAGAATTGGAGCGCCGAGTATCCGAGTATATCAGCGCCGAGGGAAGCAGCAAAAAAATTGAGGAGGGGCTCAAAGAAGAAATCCAAAGGAGTAAAATCCTGGCAGGGCTTGCTGATGTAGAGGGTCCGGGGGCAGAAATAGTCTTAAATGATGGTGAAATCTTCAGTGTGACGGATACTTCCCTTATGGGTCTTATAAATGAGATAAAAGCTGCAGAGGCTCAGGCTATATCAATAAACGGCGAGAGGGTTGTTGCCATGACGGAAATTAAGATGACAAATACCAGGGTTATACCGCATACTATCGTGGTAAACGGAAGACAAATGCAGGCTCCCTTTATTATAAAGGCTATAGCCGATCCTGATAAGCTCAATAACTCACTGAATATGCTCGAAGGAATTACAGATAGATATATTAATATATACGGACTTGATGTAACTGTAAAGAAGATGGAGCAAATAACCATACCAAAGGTTAGCGATGATGGTTCTGTTTTGAAGTACAACCTTTTAGAGCCCTTGTAAGATACGGTCCGTCTATAATTTTCAAAGAATAGCTTGTCAAGCAAAACAAAGGTTATTTTTTGAGATAATTTAATATATAAATATACTAGGCCTTGAATTTGTACCAATGACGTTGTAAAAAGTACAGAATTTAGGGCCTCAATTATTTATATAGGGGGCTTTTGGTATGAAAAATACGAAGGTTATTTTGCCGATAGTCACTGTTTTAGTGGTATCGTTGTTTTTTGCTTTTGTAGGAAGGGGAGGGCTGAAAAAGGATACATCGGCTTTACCGGATATGGGGGGGATACATTCAGTAAGTCTTGATAACTTAGATTTTACTACTGAGTTGACCGGAATGTTAAGTGACGGGGTAATTGATGAGATTCCCTATGAAGAATATGAAGATGTTTTTGCAGAGGCAATTCCCGCCTCATACAATAACAAAATACTTCGGTGGGGGATAGCAAGGAAGGGCTATGACAAAACACCCGATGCCGATCCCGGGGCACCCGAACTTTTATCTAAGTATGGAGCAGCCTATCTTGGGGATACAAGCAAAAAAGTAATATACCTTACCTTCGATGAAGGGTATGAAAATGGATATACACCAAGGATTCTCGATTCCCTCAAAAATAATCAGGTTAAGGCGATTTTCTTTATAACGGGGCCCTATCTAAAGGAACATTTGGGTTTGGTAAGAAGAATGGTGGAGGAAGGGCATGTGGTAGGAAATCATACGATACACCATCCAAGTCTGCCAAGTGTCAGTGATAGGGAGCTGGAGGAAGAGGTGCTTGGCCTTGATAGGGCATTCAACGAAAAATTCGGTACGAATATGAAGTTTTTAAGACCCCCCAAGGGCGAGTATAGCGAGAGAACCCTTGCGATAACAAGAAACCTTGGCTATACCAATTTATTTTGGAGTTTTGCATATGATGATTGGTACAGAGACAGGATACGAGGTCCAGAATATGCTTATAAAAAGGTCATGGATAACCTCCATAACGGGGCCGTACTTTTGCTCCATGCTGTATCAAAGGATAATGCAGAGGGTCTTGATATGATAATAAAGGGGGCCCGGGAAAAGGGCTTTGAATTCGGGGATCCCAATGATTTGCTACAGAAAAACTAATTGGCAAGGCAAAGACTCAATAGCTGTGCCCTATTAAATTATTCTGCAAAATAAATATCAAAGTTAATAAAACAAAAGGTATGCCGTTTGCAGCGGCGGTAAGTAAAAGGAGAAGATTCATGCCGAAAAGGGGAAGAAGTAGGACTAAAGGGAGCAAAGAGAAGGGAAATGGGAAGAAACTGAAGGAAAAGGTTGTGGAAGTATTAGAGCTGCCCAAAGAAATTACCCTTGATCTACCCAAGATAACTATACTCGGGAATAGGAACCTCCTTCTGGAAAACTATAAGGGAATTATTGAGTATGACAGCAATAAAATAAAAATAAACACTATGGATGGCGTCATCAGTGTTGAAGGTGAGAATTTGATTATTAAAGAGATCACATCGGAGGATCTTATGGTGGATGGCAATATCACTTCGCTGGAATTTTTGATGTAGCATGGGGGAGTATAAATGTTATTGTTTAGGTTATGGAATTATCTCAGGGGATATGTTATTATAGAAGTCGAAGGATATTTTTTGGAGAAGTTTGTAAATATATGTACCAGGAGGCAGCTGCTATTAACCGATATTAAAAGAAGGAAGAATAGCAGGATGACCCTGACAATGAGCATCAAGGGCTTCAAAATGATAAGACCCATCGCCAAAAAGACAGGTTGCAGGGTAAGAATTTTAAGGAAGAAGGGCTTGCCCTTTTTGGTTTACAGGTATAGGGGAAGAAAAACATTTTTTCTTGGTGCTGTGGTATTTGTTGTATTATTTTATATAATGACATCCTTTGTATGGACCGTAGAGGTTATTGGAAATAAAAAAATAGAAACGGATATTATATTTGAAAAGCTTGCATCCCTAGGGATAAAACCGGGTGTATTAAAATATCAGGTTGATCCTGAGGGAATTGCTACCCGCATAGTTATGGAGGTAGATGGGTTATCCTATGTTAGTGTACTAATAAAGGGTACGAAGTTAAAGGTTGAAGTTTCGGAAGGGGTGGGGATCCCACCCATGGTTCCTTTAGACCAACCCTGTGACATTATTGCTAAAAGGGATGGGGTTGTGAGCACAGTTATTGCCAAGACTGGCAATCCAGTAATAAAGGAGGGTGATACGGTAAAGGAAGGACAATTACTTGTTTCGGGGAGCATCCCCATAAAGAATATGGAGGAAAACCCGCGACAGGTCCATTCCATAGCCAAGGTTCTAGCGCGAACATGGTATGAAGGTACACACCCCGTTGAGCTTACATCGGTGGAGAGAGTAAAGACGGGGCAAAAAAAGAGTAACGTTTCTTTGGTATTATTCTCAAAAGAATTTCGACTGTTTGCAAAAGAGATCGATTATGAGGATTACGATAAGGAGGAAACGGAAAAATTTTTATCGCTGGGCAAAGATCTGATCTTTCCTTTTTGTATTATTGTCAAAACCTATTACGAAAATGATATAATTGAAGGAGAGGTTAATTTAGAAGAGGCAAAGGAAAACGCTGCCAATCTGGCCTATAAAAAAGTCCTAGAAGATATTCCGGAGGGTGCCGAAATTATTCAAAGGAGCATGCGGTTTATTGAAGACGAAAATGGCAGCATAATAGCGGAAGTAATTTTAGAGTGTTTGGAAGATATAGCATTGCCAAGGAGAATGGAGGGGGATATTTGAAAAATCTTGTAGAAGTTTCATTGGAAGTTGACAGGATAGAGCATGCAATGAACCTTTTTGGAAATTTTGACGAAAACATTCACATGATAGAAGATTCTTTTAATGTAAAGGTTATATCGCGAGATAGCGAAATTAGGATTGTTGGCTATACCGAGGCTGTTTACAAGGCTCAGACAGTTTTACAACATCTTATAAGTATAGCGGCGCAGGGGGATATAATAACTAAACAAAGTGTGGGCTATCTTGTGCGGTTAGCTCAAGAGGATCAATTAGATAGGGTGAAGGATTTTCGAGCTGATTGCATTTGTGTAACGGCCCGTGGTAAGCAGATAAAATCAAAGACCCATGGACAAAAACTATATGTTGATGCAATAAAAAACAATGATATAGTGTTTGGTATAGGGCCCGCCGGTACCGGAAAAACCTTTTTAGCGGTTGCCATGGCGGTGACCGCTTTTAGAAATAAGGAGGTAAACCGAATAGTCCTTACAAGACCAGCGGTCGAAGCAGGGGAAAAGCTGGGTTTTTTGCCCGGGGATTTACAAAACAAGGTGGATCCATATTTAAGACCCCTGTATGATGCATTATATGAGATGATGGGTTTTGAGACATACAATAAATACCTTGAAAAGGGTATGATTGAGGTGGCACCGCTTGCTTATATGAGGGGAAGGACACTGGATGATTCATTTATAATACTTGATGAGGCCCAAAACACTACCCCTGAGAAAATGAAGATGTTTTTAACGCGAATTGGATTTGGCTCAAAGGTGTTGGTTAACGGGGATATAACCCAGGTGGATCTCCCCGGCAACAAAAGATCTGGCTTAAAAGAGGTAATGACCATATTACGGGACATAAAGGGAGTCTCCTTTGTTTATTTGTCGGATAGGGATGTAGTAAGGCATGAGCTAGTCCAAAAGATCATACAAGCCTATGAAAGGTACGATAAAAGTGAGAAAAAATATTAACAAAAAAGATGCCGTTCAAAGGGACAAGGGTAGGGCCGGCCGAAAGTCCAGTGGTGGTTTTGGTAGTAGTCCGATGCTCTCTTTTAAAAACAAGCATCTCCAAAGGGTGTTTATTGCCTCCATTACAATTATGCTTTCATTCCTTATTGTGCTAAATGGTGCGACGCCTAAAAGGTATCGGCTAACTTTGGGGGAAAAATCAGTTTATGATATTCATTCCCCAAGGGATATTGAAAACGTCTTAAAAACGGAGGAAAATGCCATAAAGGCAGCCTCGGAGGTATTGCCCGATATGATGGAGGATAGGAATGCTTCAATCGAGGTAATAAATAATGTCATATTTTTGAGAACCTCTATTGAGAAGGCTAAAAGGGATTATAAAGCTGGTATTGAAAGTATTGAATCAAATCTTGAAGAACATGCCCCGGGGGTGCTCGAAGAAACCTTAGCATCCCTAAAACAGGATCTAGGGGATAGGGGTATGAACATTGAAAAAGATCAGATGGAATATCTTATATTAAAGGCCGAACCGAGTGATATTGTTTATTTCGAGGATGTTTTAAGAAACCTGGTTAGTAATGTAATGAGAAAGGATATCACAAAGGAAAATTTAAGGGCAAGGATAACGGGTCTCCAAGGGAGTATAGAAAAGACTGATTTGAAGCAGGAGCTGAAGGATATAGCTGTTTCCGCTTCAAATTTTATTTTAAAGCCAAACAGAATTGTTGACGATGAGATGACAAGAGTCAAAAGGGAAGCAGCCTACAACGATCCTAAAAATATAGAGATCATAAAAAAAGGTCAGAGAATATTAAGTGTTGATGATACTATTACTAGGGACAAGCTCCGAGTGCTTGAGGACTTGAATTTTTTAGAGACAAAGAGTAGATTTGATTTCGCCCTAGCAGCTGGAATATTAATTACATTATTTCTGCTATCCTTACTTCTTATACTTTATATGAATAATTTTTGTAGAAGGGTATTTTATAGCAGAAGCCGCTTGATACTTTTATCAATGGTAATCATACTTACACTTCTTTGTGCAAGGGCGGTACATGAATATTCCACCCTAATAATACCCATATTTATAGCTACTATGCTAATTTCAATGCTCCTGGATCTAAGGCTTGCTCTTGTTACAAACGTTGTATTGACTGTAGCCATATCGCTGATGATAGGAAATGATGATAAATTTATTTATATGGCACTTGTAACGGGATCCTTTTCTGCTTTTGTAGTATCGAAAGCAAACCAAAGGAATAAGCTCTCTTTTGCGGGCACCGTTGTTGCATTACTTAATGTATTGGTTATAACCTCTGCAAATATTATTGCCAAATCATCATTGGAAACATTGTTAAAAGAGGGGGCTATTGTTTTTATAAATGGTATCGCCTCCATGCTTATTACAGGATGGATACTCCCCTTTATGGAAAGTACTTTCAATATAATAACTCCCCTAAGACTTTTAGAACTTGCCAACCCCAACCAGACACTACTTAAAAAGTTATTAATGGAGGCCCCTGGAACATATCACCACAGCCTAATGGTGGGCAATCTTTCAGAGGCGGGGACGGAGGCTATAGGGGGGAATGCGCTTTTGGCAAGGGTTGGTGCCTATTTTCACGATATCGGGAAGCTAAAAAGGCCAAGTTTTTTCATTGAAAATCAGATCGGGGAAAATCCCCACGATAAGATGACACCAAATTTAAGTGCCCTTGTGATTACCTCACATATCCATGATGGGTACGAAATGGCGAAAAAGCATAAAGTTCCTCAGGCGATAAGGGATATAATAATACAGCATCATGGAACCACCCTAGTTGCGTATTTTTATCATAAAGCAAAAGAAGCAGGTAAGGATGAGAGCATCAACGAATCCAATTTCAGGTACAGCGGGATAAAACCCACAACGAGGGAGGCCGCTGTTGTAATGCTTGCTGATTCGGTGGAGGCTGCAGTAAGATCTATGAATGATAGAACAGAGGGAAAGATAGAAGGTTTGGTAAGGAAAATCATAAAGGGTAAGCTAGATGATGGGCAGCTCGATCACTGCAGTCTGACTTTAAAGGATCTTGATACCATATCAAAGGCTTTTGTGAAAACCTTTGGAGGGTTCTTCCACGAAAGAGAGGAATACCCTTCTATGAGAGGGGAACAAAGCAAATTTGGATCCCAGATTATTGAGACGGATAATGGAGCTTTTAGACGGCAGGCAATGAAGGGAGAGGAATAAATGGGGATATACATCGAAGATTTACAAAGTAAGATACCTGTAGACAAAAGAATGTTGGATCTAATGGAAAGGGCTACGAATATATGCCTTAAAAAGGAGAAATTTGATATGCCCTATGAGATAAGCATAATTTTAACCGATGATTCAAGGATCAGGGAAGTCAATAAAGAGCATAGAAATATTGATAAAGCAACGGATGTTTTATCTTTCCCCATTGTAGATATGTACGAAGGGAAGATAATATCCTCTGAAGGCGATCTAAATATGGATGGCGGGCTGATTATTTTGGGAGATATTTTAATATCCCTAGAAAGAGCCCAGGAACAGGCAAAAGAGTATGGTCATTCTTTTGAGAGGGAACTCATATTCCTTTTGACTCATGGTGTATACCACCTTTTGGGCTTTGATCATGATAATTCGGAAAGGGAAACGAAAATGCTAGAACGCCAAGAAACTGTTTTACAAAATCTAAAGCTACAAAGGCAGCAAAATTTATAAAAATAGATAAGCCGCAAAAAAGCCTTATACAAATAATTATATTTAAAATATCCGCATTTTAAGAAAGAATCCGAACCCTTTCATAATATTAGGGACAATTTATATATTTGTATTTGCTATTATTTCAGATGTTTTTAGTGTAAAATAAGAATTGTTATAGGAGGATATTTTACCGTGGATGACAGGGAACTTTTGGAACATGCAAAAAACATAAAAGTAAATTCCTATTCGCCTTATTCTAGGTTTCGGGTGGGTGCTGCTGTTCTTGCACAAAGCGGGGAAATCTATTGCGGAGTAAATATAGAAAATGCAAGTTTCGGTGCGACCAACTGTGCTGAAAGGACGGCCATCTTTACTGCGATATCAGCGGGAGAGCAAAAGATTAAGGCCATTGCCATATCCGGGGATAGTACAGGAATAATATATCCCTGTGGTATATGCAGGCAGGTAATAGCTGAGTTTGCCAGTGAGGGCACAAAAGTTATTTGCGGAGGCAACAATAATGAATTTAGGGTTTTTAAACTTAAAGATCTTTTACCAAATGCTTTTTTGAAGGATACTATAGAGTGAAGAATCCTGCCAAAAATTTTAGATTAGATAAAATCCTTATGGGAGGGAAGTAAATGAATTTTAGATCGGGTTTTGTTTCAATCATAGGAAGGCCTAATGTCGGAAAATCCACCATTTTAAATGGGTTTGCCGGAGAAAAAATCGCAATTACATCTAATAAACCCCAAACCACAAGAAATGTAATTAAAGCAATAGATACGGGAGAAGATTATCAAATTGTTTTTATGGATACCCCCGGGATACATAAGCCCCGAACGAGGCTCGGTGATTTTATGGTTAATTCAGCTCTAGAAGCATTGGAAGGGGTAGATTTGGTGTTGTTTTTGGTTGAGGCAACCGATCAGAAACTCGGCCCCGGGGATCAATATATTATTGAGCAGATAAAGGGTATCAACATCCCTGTATTTTGCTTGATAAACAAAATAGATCTTGTGGAGAAAAAGAGGATACTGCCGCTAATATCAATTTTTAAAGAGTTGATGGATTTTTCGCAGATAATACCTATATCTGCCCTAGAGCATGAAAGTTTGGTATTAGTTAAAAATGAAATCAAGAATACTCTTCCCAAGGGTCCTAAATATTTCCCAGAGGATATGATAACGGATCAACCTGAAAGGGTTATAGCTGCAGAAATTATAAGGGAAAAAATATTAGAGCTTGTAAGCGAGGAGGTACCCCACGGTGTGGGGGTAGAGGTTTTATCATTTAAAAATAGAGAAGAAAAGGAAATACTAGACATACAAGCGAACATATACTGCGATAAAAAGACCCATAAAGGGATACTCATCGGCAAGGACGGCAAAATGCTTAAGCGTGTTGGTAGCCTATCGAGAATTGAAATAGAAAGAATATTCAATACCAAGGTTTTTTTAGAGCTTTGGGTAAAAATAAAATCGGATTGGAGAAATAGTAATACGGTGCTAAAAACTCTAGGATATAAAAGATAAGATAAAAAGGGTGTATGGGACCGTGTGTATGATAATTTTTCAAGTATACAAATATTTTTTTAGTGTAACCTAATTATTATTATGACAAGTATGGTTTAACGAGTTGAGAACTAATCTGCAATACTAAAAAACAGAGGTACCACAAATAGTCCAAATAATAATAAGGGGGAAATATCTGTGCTAAAAAAACTTGCATGGAAGATGTTTGAGAAAACAGGTGATATTGGAATATATATGCTTTTAAAGGATATAGAGAAGGAATCTGTAGTTGTTAATGACGGATTTATGGCAAGGGAAGAAGTGGCCATAAGCACTAACCACTAGGGAAGAAATGAGGAACATGGCTTATTTAAAAACAACAGGTATAGTTATAAAGGAAGTAAATACTGGAGAAGCCGATAGAATAATCACAATATTCTCCAAGGATAGGGGAAAAATATTGGGTTTTGCAAAAGGTGCAAGAAGGCCGCAAAGTCGTTTAGTTGCAGGTACCCAGCTACTATGTTACAGTGACTTTATGCTTTTTAAGGGTAGGGATATGTATTATGTAAGCAGTTGTGATATCATAGAACCCTTTTATGATATCAGAAATGATCTTGAAAGGCTAACGTATGCTTCGCATATGAATGAGCTTATAGGGGATGTTGTGCAGGCGGAGCAATCTGCAACGGATATATTGCAGCTTTTTTTAAATTCGCTTTACATGCTTTCAAAAACTGATAAATCCCCTTTGCAGATAGTGAGGGTTTTTGAGCTCAGGCTGCTTTCGGTGCTAGGGTATGCACCGGTAGTTAACGGCTGCATAAGCTGCGGAAATTTTGAATTTGACAATATGCTTTTCAGCTTTCAAGACTGTGGTTTTTTATGCGGGGATTGTGCGTTGGAAGGGAAAAATACGTTAAGAATTTCCGAAGGGGCAGCCAAGGCATTAAACTACATAATATATAGCAGGGTAAATAATCTTTTTAATTTTGAAGTGTCACTGGGTGTGCTAAGGGAGCTTGGAAAGATATCCGAAAGGTTTATAAGGGAAAGACTGGAGAAGAACTACAAAAAGTTGGATTTTATAAAAACTCTCAATATTCGGACATAAAAAAACACCGCAATACCGATGTCAAAAAAAATGGTATAAGGAAATATTTTATGACCCATTTCCTTTAATTTATTTTAAAGAGTATAAACAGAACTTTTAATGGTGACCTGGCAATCATAATTTAAGACAAAGTCCTAAACATTAGACCCAAGGTTTTGCGCCACCGCCTTTCAGCGATTTTGCCCTGTTTCATAAGTCACAGTTTATATCTCCTTATACCCATTGGGAGGAAATATTGAATTATATATTTATTATAACACAGAAAAGATCAAAAATAAAGACCAAATATGAAAAAAGTTATGATTTGTTTGTAAAATATTAATATTTGCTACTTTGTTTGCAGCTTTTATAGCGGTATGATATAATTGTTATATGAGTTTATATCCTATTGGTTTTCTAAACCGCCCGAATTATCGGGTTGCTAGTGGTAGTACCATAACCTATTATGTTCTCAGCGAACAATAACTTATTATGGCGATGCTTATTAAGTCTAACCTTTTCTATAAATGAATGCTGTAAAGCATGAATTTACACAGAACAAATAATACAGAAAATTAGTTTTGCAAGTTTTCAGGTAATTATTTGGTTATAAAAAGATTGTGAATTCGTCGTGAAAGGGGCAACAGTATGTCAAGGTATAATCTGGACGAGGGTAGTGGTATATTAAGCCTACTTACAATGAAGAATATCATGAAGCATATCAAATTAGGTTCAGGTATTGATGTAAAGCATTTTAAGACATACGAATACATTAATTCTGTAATACTTGACCGAAAAGACAATACCCTGAAGTTGGAAATGAAGGACAACACCCAAGAAACCCTCTTTTTCCCAGGAGATCATGTTGTCTTAAATTATTCAGCCGATAACGAACTTTTTGTAATGAACGCCACCATCTTCCATGTCTATAGCATTAATCCCGTTATAATGGATGTAGAGGTAGTAAGAACCGAAAGTCTCAAAAATCTTAGAAAACACGAGAGGTATTATGTAAGCCTAATGGCGAATATAAGGGTCTATGGAAGTGATAAACCTTTTTTTGCGGTTGTTAAGAATATGAGTTCCGGCGGAATTAAAATTAACTGCGATGAAAGGCTGACTACTGAGGATATACTTGAGGTTGAAATTATACTTGACAGAACAAATAAACTTGTTTTCAGCGGGACGGTAGTAAGAACAAATAAACTTGGGGGATATTTTGAGTATGGTATAGAGATCCGAGGAATCTCCGAATCCAATATAAAATGTCTTTATCATTATTTAAGATGGCTCAATTCAGATTATAGATAAAGAATGTTTATTATAGAAATTTTGTTTAACAAAGTTAATATTTTCACAAATAAAAAGTTTTACAAAAGTAAATGCAGTTTAACTTATTTGTAGCAAGGGAATAAACCTACTTTGCGCAGCATCGGTGTAAAAGCAGAACGGAAAGGAAGGAAAATGGAAAGGGAAATCTACCTAGATAACAGCGCCACAACAAAACCATACGATGAAGTTTTAGATCTTATTGATCATATTAATAGAAATATTTATGGGAACCCTTCATCTCTTCACACCAAGGGAATTGAAGCCGAAAGACTGATACGGGATGCAAGGGAAATTATTGCACGAAGTCTTAGAGTATCAAGAAGTGAAGTGTATTTTACTTCTGGTGGGACTGAGGCAAACAATCTTGCCATTATGGGTTATCTCTATGCAAATTTGCGAAAGGGAAGACATATCATAACAACAAAAACAGAACACCCCTCCATTTTGGAGGTTTTTGAGTATATGTGCGGTAACGGTTATGCTGTTGATTATTTAGATGTTGATGAAGATGGATTAATCAATATTGACGATATCGGGGAGCTGATAAAGGAGGATACCTCTCTTATCAGTATTCTTTATGTCAATAATGAGACCGGCGCAGTGCAGCCCATTGATGATATTGCACTGCTTAAAAATAAAATTAAAAAGGATGTCGTCTTGCATATTGATGCGGTTCAGGCATATGGGAAGCTTAAAATAATACCTCAAAATCAAGGTATTGACATGCTAAGCATAAGCTCACACAAGATACACGGACCCAAAGGGATTGGTGCACTATATGTAAATAAAAATATCCGAGTCGAACCTTTAATTTTTGGGGGAGGACAAGAAAATTTATTAAGATCCGGGACGGAAAATGTTTCGGGGATTTGCGGTTTTGGAAAGGCGGCAGATATAACTTTTAAACAAATTGATGAAAGTGAGGGTCATTGCCAAGACATAAAGACGTTTTTTATAAAAAAACTTAAAGCCGATATAGGGGATATAAGGATAATATCTTCTAAGGATTCATCTCCCTACATTCTAAATGTCTCCTTTCCTGGCATACATGCGGAGGTGCTTTTACATCATTTAGGGGAGCAAAACATATTTGTTTCTACGGGGGCGGCCTGTTCTTCCAAAAAACGCATTCACAGCCATGTATTAAAGGCAATGGGCCTTAGCCCCGATTTGATTGGGGGCGCTATAAGATTTAGTTTTTCGTTTTCTAATACTCAAGAAGATATAATTAAAACGGTAGGGGCCATAAAGGATATTCTGCCGAAAATAAAAATTAGGCATGGAGGAAGAAGATGAAGAAGGTTATTTTAGTAAGGTATGGCGAGATACTTTTAAAGGGATTGAATAGATCCATGTTTGAGAACAAGCTTATTTCTAATATTAAAAAGGCTGTGAAAAGACTTGGTGCTGTTGATATACAAAAATCCCAAGCAAGGATATATGTTGTACCCAGAGAAGAGGACTATGACTTTGATGAGGCAATTGTCTCCCTTACTAAGGTATTTGGTATTGTTTCCATAAGTCCTGTATGGAGGATAAAATCCGATTATAATATTATTGAGGAATTTTCGCTTGAAATGGCGAAGGATTTGGTAAAGAGAAAAGGGCATTTAACATTCAAAGTCGAAACAAAAAGAGGAGATAAAAAATTCCCTATGGATTCGCCCCAAATAAGCAGAGAACTGGGGGCATTTCTTTTAAAAAACATTCCCGATCTCAGCGTTGATGTTATAAATCCCCAATTTACCTTATATGTAGAGGTGAGGGAGTTTACTTATATTTATTCGGAGATAATACCCGCATTTTGTGGTATGCCCTCAGGTACCAACGGAAAGGCTGTTTTGTTACTGTCTGGCGGAATAGATAGCCCAGCCGCAGGGTGGATGGTAGCCAAAAGGGGTGTAGAAATAGATGCTGTACATTTTTATAGCTACCCATATACCAGCGAAAGAGCCAAGGAAAAGGTAATCGAGCTTGCAAAAATTTTAGCACAATATTGCCACAAAATAAATCTTCACATAATTCCGTTTACTGATATTCAAATGCAAATATATGAAAGATGTCCCCATGAAGAACTAACCATAATAATGAGAAGGATAATGATGAAAGTAGCAGAAAAAATAGCAAACAAGGTAGGGGCTGTGGCACTGGTTACGGGTGAGAGCATAGGTCAGGTAGCGAGCCAGACAATACAGGCTCTTTCGGTTACAAATGCTGCTGTAGATATGCCGGTTTTCAGACCCCTTATTGGTATGGATAAAAATGAAATTGTTCAGATAGCTAAAAAGATTGGAACCTATGAAACTTCCATATTACCCTATGAGGATTGTTGTACAGTTTTTGTAGCAAAGCATCCGGTAACAAAACCAAAGCTTCAAAGGATAAAAGTTTCCGAGAGTATTTTGGATATAGACCAGCTTGTTAATAAAGCAGTTGAGGGAGCCGAATTAATGGTTATAACGGCTGAGCAGTAGATTAGATAGAATTTAAAAAATATAGGATCAAACTACCTATTAAATAATCATATAAAAGAATTTTTAAGGGGGGTAAAATAATATCGAAAGAGGGAAAATAATTGATAGAATCACTGTATAACAAAAAAGTGGTATGTCCCGTATGTCAAAAGAAAATTGAAATAACCAGGGTAAGATCAAGGCATTGTATTGCATCATCCCGGGATAGCGATTTTTGTGTTTATTACCAAGGCCCTAACCCTATTTTTTATGAGGCATGGGTATGTGGTAATTGCGGTTACGCGGCACATAGTGATGATTTTGAAAACATTTCCTATAAAGACACAAAGATAGTCAAGGAAAATATTACGGCAAATTGGAAGCCTAGAGATTTTACCGGGGAAAGAGATGTTGACGGGGCTATTGAAGCTTTCAAACTTGTACTTTACAACCTTTGCAAAATTAATGCAAATCCCATCGAATTTGCAAAAGTTTGTCTTAGGATTGCGTGGTTTTACAGAATTAAAGAGGATATACGGGAAATGGAGTTTTTAGAATATGCATTGAAATATTATACTAAGACCTACGAAACGCAAAGCTTCCCCATAGGCAAGCTTGATCAATATACATGTATGTATATGATTGCTGAGCTTTGCAGAAGATTAGAAAAATTTGATGATGCTCTTGTATGGTTTAATAGGGTTATAAGCTCTCAGGAGGCAAGGAGAAACAAAATGCTGATTGAAAATGCAAGAGAACAGTATCGCATAATGAAAGAACAGATGGATAAGCCTAAATAACCGTTGACACTCAGGGTGATAATTAATATAATTTTATTGTCCATGTGAATATTTTGCAATACCAAAACCATTGAGGGATATCTATTGCAAAACATATAAAATGGCGATATTTGTATTTGATAACATTTTAGGGGGAGAACAGATTTTTTATGAACCATATATTATTCGGGTATGTTCCGGTTGAGGTGTGGGGTTCTCTCAATATAACAGGAGGTTTTTTATGTATAGTTTGGATAGCGTACTAAAAACGGATCCAGAGGTTGCAAGGGCCATAGAGAATGAAGTTGACCGTCAAAGAGATAAAATTGAGCTTATTGCGTCGGAAAACTTTGTTAGCGAGGCTGTGATGCAGGCAATGGGTACACCCCTTACAAATAAATATGCCGAGGGGTATCCGGGAAAAAGATATTACGGTGGCTGCGAGCATGTTGATGTGGTCGAAGAACTTGCCATCGAACGTGCTAAGAAGATATTTGGGGCAGAACATGCAAATGTACAACCCCATTCAGGTGCACAGGCTAACATGGCGGTGTTTTTTGCATTGCTAAATCCTGGCGATACGGTGCTGGGAATGAACCTCTCCCACGGGGGACATTTAAGTCATGGAAGTCCTGTAAATATATCCGGCAAATATTTTAATGTAGTTTCCTATGGAGTAAGAGAGGATAACTACAGGCTCGATTATGATGAAATCAGGAAAATGGCTAAAGAACACAAACCCAAGTTGATTGTTGCGGGTGCAAGTGCATACCCCCGGGTATTGGAATTTAAAATATTCAGGGAAATTGCCGATGAGGTGGGAGCATATCTAATGGCGGACATAGCCCATATAGCCGGGCTTGTTGCTGCGGGTATTCATCCTTCGCCCGTTTCTCATGCCCATTTTGTCACCACCACCACACATAAAACATTAAAAGGTCCTAGGGGTGGTATGATTTTGTGTGATAAAGAATATGCAAAAATGATCAATAAAGCTGTTTTCCCTGGAATACAAGGAGGACCCCTTATGCATGTTATTGCCGCTAAGGCCGTCGGCTTTGGGGAGGTTTTGACCGATGAGTTCAAGCATTATCAAGAGCAGGTTGTTAAAAATGCAAAGGCTCTTGCAGATTCATTAATGGAGAAGGGTATTAAATTAGTTTCTGATGGTACCGATAATCATTTAATGCTGGTGGATCTTAGAAATAAAGGACTTACAGGGAAATATGTGCAAAATATTTTGGATGATGTATATATTACAGTAAATAAAAATGGAATTCCCTTTGATACGGAAAGTCCATTTATAACAAGTGGTATTAGAATTGGAACACCGGCGGTTACTGCCAGGGGAATGAACGAAGAGGATATGAAACAAATAGCGGAGTTTATTAATTTAGCTATTACCGATTACGAAAATAATAAGCAAATTATAAGGGATAAGGTTAGTGTGTTATGCGGACGATATCCCTTGTACAGATAGAAACTGCAGGTGGCTCGAAGCCATATTAATAACAGTAAATTTTGGGGCACCAGCTTTCGGCTAGTGCCCATTTACATGATACAAAAGTTCATTTGTTGGAGAAATTCAGAATCAAACCTTAATATTATATATCCAGTGCATGGGCTATATCTTTTAGTGTGTCGGCGGATTTTTTAAGCAATTCAAGCTCCTTTTGGTCAAATGGAACATCTAATATTTTATCAATTCCGTTTTTATTGACAATTGTAGGTACGCTAAGGCAAATATCATCTATACCATAATGACCTTCAAAAAGGCTTGACACCGTAAGAATGGAATTTTCATCTCGTACAATGGCCTCGACAATCCTTCTAACAGCAAGGGCAACTGCATAATATGTTGCACCCTTATTCTCAATAATTTGGTAAGCTGCATTTTTAACGTTTTCGTAAATTACTTGTCTGCAGGATTGCTCATCACATTTTTGACAATCCTCGCAAAACTTGTCCATAGGGATCCCGGCAATATTTGCAAGACTCCATGCTGCAACTTCTGTATCTCCATGTTCGCCTATAATATATGCATGAACATTTCTTGCATCCACCCCCACATGCTCACTGAGCAGAAAACGGAACCGTGCGGTATCCAATACAGTGCCGGAACCTATAACCCTATTTTTGGGGAATCCAGATATTTTATAGGTAACGTAGGTTAAAATATCCACGGGATTTGTTACGACCAAAATTATACAATCATTACAGTACTTTACTACTTCCCCCACCACATTCTTAAAGACACTTGTATTCTTTTTTACCAAATCAAGCCTTGTTTCGCCTTCCTTTTGGTTAGCACCAGCGGTTATAATTACAATATCAGAGCCGGTACAATCCTTGTAATCTCCGCGGGATATGCGAACTGGTCTTACAAAGGACATGCCATGATTAAGATCCATAACCTCCCCGTCCGCTTTTTTTTCATTCAGGTCAATAAGAACAATTTCGGAAACTAAGCCGCTCATCATAAGCGTATATGCTGTAGTTGAACCGACAAAGCCCGCCCCCACAATGGTTACCTTTTTAACTACCCTATTTTCCATGCTTTTACACAACCTTTCTTTTAAGTTAATATTAAATCCAGAAAAGTTCGGAAACTTTTTACCCCCATATGAAATTTTGTTTTCGGGTTATTGCTTTTATCATATTTTGCTGTATGTATTATACCCTTATATTATACACATAACCCCATGGACACTGCAAAGAATAATACAACCGAACGAAATTACAGTATATGCTTTTATTTTGCTGCTGTTATTGATATAATAAATTACAAAATGTTAAAAATCAGGTGATATGTTTATGAATGCAGAAATATTAGCTATTGGGACGGAGCTTTTAATTGGTCAAATTGTTAACACGAACGCAAGATTTATTTCGGAAAGGCTTAACAGCATTGGGGTGGATGTTTACTATCACAGCGTGGTGGGGGATAACCCTGCCCGGATTAAAGGGGAGCTGACAAAGGCACTACAGCGGTGTGATCTCATTATTATAACAGGGGGGCTTGGACCTACACAGGATGATTTAACCAAAGATGTGATCGCATCGGTTTTTAATAGAAAATTGGTTATACATGAGGGGAGCCTTACAAAAATAGAATGTTATTTCAAAAGGATGGGCAGGGAAATGGTCGATAGCAATACAAAACAAGCGTATTTCCCTGAAGGGGCTATAATTATCGAAAATAATAGGGGTACGGCACCCGGCTGCATTTTGGAGGAGGGCGGCAAAATCATAATAATGCTTCCAGGTCCTCCGGCGGAGATGCAGCCAATGCTAGATAATATAGTAATTCCCTACCTTAGGGAAAAGTCAGGGTATAAAACCATTTCAAAATATTTGAAGGTATTTGGAATTGGCGAATCACAGCTAGAAAAGGGTATTTTAGATTTAATAGATACACAGGATACGGTTACGATAGCCACTTATGCAAAACAGGGTCTGGTTACTATACGTCTTACCTCTAAATCCAAGACTTCCGAAGAAGGGTACAAGAATATAAGCCTTGTAGAACAAGAGATAGCTAAAAGGTTAAAAGATCAGCTCTATAGTACCAAAGATGAGGAATTGGAATTTGTTACGGCAGACCTTTTAATCAAAAATAATATTACGTTGGCCCTTGCAGAATCCTGCACAGGAGGCATGATTTCTTCTAAAATCACGGGGGTACCGGGAATATCAAAAGTTTTTAAGAAAGGAATCATCTCGTACAGCAATCAGTCAAAGATTGATGAGCTTGGGGTATCGACTAAGACACTTGAAAAGTTCGGAGATGTTAGCGAGGAAACGGCGATGGAGATGGCAGTGGGCATAAGAAAATCAGCAAAGACGGATTTGGGGCTTTCAGTTACTGGTTATGCGGGGCCTGAGGCGGGCGAGGGGGGCAAACCCGTGGGGCTTGTATATATAGCACTTTCGGATAAAGATGGATGCCATTGCAAGGAACTAAAGCTAAGCGGAGGACGAGAAAGGATAAGAAATATGTCCACACTTTATGCTTTTGATATAATAAGAAGGTATTTACTTGGGGAAACGGGGGAATACATCAATTGAAAAACAACAAAAAGCTTACAAGTGCGGCAGTTATTGTTATGTCATCCATTGTTGTAAGCAGAATCACAGGATTTTTAAGGGAAATGCTAGTACCTAATATGATAGGGATCAATGAAACCGGGGATGCCTATACAATAGCTTTTAGAATAACCGGCTTGATGTATGATATGCTAGTGGGCGGAGCGGTTGCTGCCGCCCTTATTCCTGTACTATCGGGCTATATTGCAAAAAAAGACGAGGAAAATGGATGGAAGGCAGTAGGTACATTTATAAATGTTATCATGCTTGTTATGTCTTTAGTTTGTTTATCGGGTATTTTATTTGCACCGCAGATTGTCTCGTTGATTGCTGTTGGGTTCAAAAGCGAGGCACAAAGGCAGCTTACTGTTGATCTAACTAGAATCCTTTTTCCATCAGTTGCCTTTTTAATGCTTGCAGGCCTTGCCAATGGGGTGTTAAATTCTTACCACCGATTCGCAGCTGCCGCCTACGGCCCTTCAATATATAATTTGGGAAGTGCAATTAGCATTTTGTTATTTAGCAATAGCAGGTGGGGGGTTAGGGGTGTTGCGTTTGGAGTTATGGGGAGTGCACTAATTTACTTTCTATTCCAGTTGCTTTTTACTTTTAGAAACCTGCGACACTATAGGTTTGGGTTTTGTTTAAAACATGAAGGTTTTAAAAGGTTAACCAAGCTTGCTATACCCTCTCTGATATCTTCTGCAATTGTGCAGATTAATGCTATTGTAACAGGGGCTTTTGCAACCTTGTTTGGCAGCGGGGGAGTGACAGCCCTTAATATTGCCGATAGGACTTGGCAAATGCCTTATGGTATATTTGCCCAGGGAATGGGAATTGCTATACTTCCTTCCCTTTCATCAGATATTGCAATAGGGAAAACAGAGGAATATAAGAATACCCTGATGAGGGGTATAAAGGTCGTACTTTTATTAACCATTCCCTCGGGGGTAGGGTTTATGGTTTTAAAAGAGCCAATAATAAGAACAATATTTAAGATGACAAGCCTTTTTAGCGAGGAATCAGTTTTAGTTGCTGGCAATATTTTAATGTTTTTTTCAATTGCGCTTTTGAGCCAATCAATTGTTACGATCATAAATCGTGCTTTTTATGCTTTAAATGATACCCTGACACCGCTTTTAGTCGGCGGTACAACCATTATAATCAATATTTTGCTGAGTTTTATTTTTTATAAAACAACCAATATGGGTGTTTCTGGGATGGCATTATCTTATTCTTTGGCAAGTGCCTTAAATGCAATTTTCCTTTTATTAATCCTTAATAAAAAAATGAAGGGAATATACCTAAAACAGCTCATGGGATTTTTGGTAAAGATTCTTCCAGCTTCTTTAATCATGGGGGGCATACTTTTTTTAATGGATACTTTTATTACTGTAGATTCTCAGGCAAAAATTGTTGAGGTTATATCCTTGGGTTCGAAAATCGGAGTAGGTGTGATGGTATATTTTGCGGCGGTACTTTTAATTGGGGTAGAGGAAGCAAACTATGTTAAAAATATCTTTGTATCCAAGCTACGTGACATTAAAAATAAAAGGATTTAGAATTTAATGTGGATTTCCACAAAATTATTATGGAAGGGGTGCTTTAGTTTGAAATATATTTCGAGACGGTGCGGCGCATGGTGAATGTGATATTGACAGAACGAAAGTACGTGTCAGAACAAGGAGCCTAAACCAATTCAGCACCGTTCACATAAACAAAGAAATCTTAATTTTGTAACCGAATTATGTTAAAATTTAAAATAATAATTGACAAATGGAGGAAAATAAAAATGAAGAAAAAATTACTGGCTTTAATGATTGCTGTTATTGCGGTATCCGCTTTTATTCCCAAAGGTTTTGCAATTGAGCTGCCGCTTAGGATTGTTTGCAACGGGGAGAAGGTGGTTTTCCCGGATACGCAGCCGTACATCGACAGCCAGGGCAGAACGATGGTACCGTCAAGGTTTGTGGGGGAAGAATTGGGGGCCGTGGTATCATGGGACGGCGCAAAAAACGAAGCTACGTTTGAAAGAGGCAGTGACATTTTGGTTTTGTGTGTCGGAAGCGAGGAATATACGATAAACGGCGCGGCAAAACAGATGGACACCGTTGCGGTAAATGTCGAGGGCAGGGTTATTGTACCGGCACGGTATGTGGCGGAAGCCTTTGGCGCAAGGGTGGAGTGGAATGATACCATAAAGACCGTATATATTATGCTTGATAAACCGGAAGTGCCGGTGATAAAAGAAGGGGAAGAAATTATCGGCGGTTTTGTTGTTCCGGCGGATACTGATGTTATTGTGACAACCAGCTATCTTAATGATATGGTAGAGGCAACATTTGAAATAAATTCCTTGAG
>JAAZML010000102.1 GCA_012798835.1 Clostridium sp. | reverse complement strand
TCATTGGCATAGGAACTATGAGTTAGAGCCATTAAGAGATTCTTTCCATCCCTGAAACAATAATTAATGATTTCCTCTATTTCTTTTTTTCTAACTTTGATGTCTGACTTCAACATCGCTACTCCCCCAATGCTTTATAAATGCTAAAAATCTGCAATAGTAAGAGGGACAATTAAAAGCGTCCCTCCCCCCTTCTTAAAAGTGGCATTACTTGGTAAGCGCCAAAATTCTGGAGTTAATATTTTTTCAATACAATTGTTGCATTGTGTCCACCAAATCCCAATGAATTGGAAATAGCATAAGATACATCGGAATTTCTGCCTACGTTCGGTACATAATCTAAATCACATTCGGGATCGGGGGTTTTATAATTGATGGTAGGGGGTATATACCCCTCCCTAATAGCAAAAGCCGTAATAATACCTTCAACCGCCCCGGCAGCACCAAGCAGATGCCCGGTCATTGATTTGGTCGAACTAATAGGCAATTTGTATGCATGCTCTTTAAATACAGTTTTTATGGCTGCAGTCTCAAATTTGTCATTATATTCTGTGGATGTACCATGGGCATTTATATAATCTACATCCTCTGGTTTTATTCCTGCATCTTTGATGGCCATGCTCATGCACCTAGCGCCGCCTTCCCCCTCGGGTGCGGGCGCAGTAATGTGATATGCATCGTTTGTGGAGGCATACCCCACAACCTCGGCTATTATGTTAGCTCCCCTTGCCTTTGCGTGTTCTAGTTCTTCCAAGATTAAAATACCCGCACCCTCACCCATTACAAACCCGTCTCTTTCCGCATCAAAGGGTCTGCATGCCAAAGACGGATCCAATGTTGTAGATGTGGCTTTCATTGAACAAAACCCTGCAAAAGCCATGGGGGTTATGGAAGCCTCAGCTCCGCCTGTAATTATTGCATCCGCATCTCCCCGCTGAATGACCTTGAGGGCATCACCTAAGGCATTTGTGGAAGTGGCACAAGCTGTAACCACACATTCGTTAAAACCTTTTGCACCAAACTCTATAGCAATACGGCCGGTGGCCATATTGGAAATCATCATGGGGATAAAAAAGGGACTCACTCTTCTAGGACCTCTATCCATATAAACCTTTAGCTGGTCCTCAAATGTTTTTATTCCTCCAATACCCGAGCCCACAATCACACCAAATCTATATTGATCCATCTTACTACTATCAAGGCCCGACATATCGTACGCCATTTTTGCCGCTGATAAAGCATACTGGGTGTAGGCATCCATTCTTTTGGCTTCTTTTTTATCAATAAAATCCGTGGGGTCAAAATCTTTAATCTCCGCAGCAACCTTAGTTGGCATATTTGATATATCAAATTTGGATACCGTTGTTATGCCGGACTTACCTGCCTTTATGGAATCCCAGAATTCACTGATATCGATACCCAGTGAGGACACAACACCAACACCAGTAATAACTACTCGTCTTCTCATGATTTAACCTCCCTGCATCTTACTCGTAGATATATGTTAATAAATTAATTTTGTCTAATACCTTATTCTTTTAGGCTTTATATTCCAATCATTCCCATCCGTAAAAAGGGTCCCCCTTAAGGGACTCTTTTATGAATTATTCTTGACATATTCGACAACATCATTTACCGTCGAAATTTTCTCCGCCTCATCATCGGGAATTTCGATGTCAAATTCCTCTTCCAAGGCCATTATAAGCTCAACAATATCCAATGAATCGGCACCAAGATCATCTATAAAAGATGATTCCATTGATACTTCCTCTTCTTCGACTCCCAACTGCTCCACAACAATTTTTTTTATCTTTTCAAGCACTATCCTTCACCTCCTTCCGCAGGGGGTTTTCTTTTATAAAACCTTTAGTGTAAGGTTATGATAAGCGTAGCCTAATAGTGCTACACTAAGATACTATTACATTACTAATCCACCGTCAATATGTATTACTTGGCCCGTAACATAATTTGAATCTTCGGATGCCAAAAAGCCTACAACATTTGCCACATCCTCGGGTGTCCCAAACCTTTTTTGAGGAATGTTATTCAAATAGCTTTCCTTTATACTATCAGATAATACATCCGTCATTTTGCTCTTTATAATTCCCGGTGCTACAGCATTACAGTTAACACCTCTAGATCCCAATTCCTTGGCAATGGATTTTGTAAGCCCTATCAAACCCGCTTTTGATGCTGAATAATTAGCCTGCCCGAAATTGCCCATAACACCAGCCACCGAAGAAATGTTAATGATTTTTCCACTTCTTTGCTTCATCATAATCCTTGTAACAGCTTTTGTACATAAAAATGCACCCTTTAAGTTTATATCTAAAACATCGTCCCAATCCTTTTCACTCATTCTTAGCATAAGGGTATCTTTTGTTATACCCGCATTGTTCACAAGTATGTCAACACTCCCAAAGACCTCAACAGCTGTTTTAACCATTGCTGCAACATCATCCGAGTTTCTTACATCTCCCTTTGTAACGGCAACATTTATCCCTGCCTCTTCGAACTCCTTAGCAGTTGAATCAATGCTATCTGAACCCTGTCTACCATTAAGAACAATATTAGCCCCCATACCTCCTAGTTTGAGTGCAATTGCTTTGCCAATACCTCTCCCCGAACCAGTTATAATTGCAGTCTTTCCTTTTAGCTGCATTCTTACCACTCCCCCCTCCCTTAGGTTTTGTGTAACTTATGAACTTTTAAGCTCACATAATGTTTTATTTAAGGAATCAACATCTTCAACATTTAATACCCTGACTTCCCTGCTTATCTTGCGCACAAAGCCGCTTAATACCTTCCCAGGGCCTATCTCAACAAAGGTGTCTACACCATTTTTTAGCATATTTTTTATTGATGCTTCAAATAATACAGAATTACTAACCTGCCGGATAAGAAGCTTCTTGACTATGGTTTTATCTAAAATGTATTCAGCATTTACATTCGCCACTACAGGGATTTGCATATCATTAAAATCTATTTTTTCTAATTCCTCGGCTAACTTTTCCCCAGCAGATTTTAACATACTGCAGTGAAAAGGTGCACTTACAGGAAGAAGCATGGCTCTTCTTGCCTCCCTTAGTTTTGCGATTTCCACAGCTTTTTCTACCGCCTTTAATTCTCCGGCTATAACAACTTGGCCAGGACAATTAAAATTTGCCGGCTCCACTATACCCTCCTGCGATGCTTCCTTACAACATTCTATAACATCTTTGGCATCTAGACCAAGAATAGCAGCCATAGCACCCTTACCGACAGGAACAGCCTCCTGCATGTACTTACCCCTTTTTTTAACAAGCCCTACCGCATCCATAAATCCTATTGTGCCAGACAAAACATGGGCTGAATATTCACCAAGACTTAATCCCGCAACAACATCGGGTTTTATTCCGCCTTCTAAAAGCGGCCTAGCACATGCGATACTTGTGGTCAAAATGGCGGGCTGTGTATTTTCGGTTATCTTGAGGGTTTCGTCATCCCCCTCGAAAATCATTTTCTTAATATCAAATTCTAATGCCCTCGTAGCCTGCTCAAACACATCATCGGATGATTCATATTTTGCGGCCATTTCCTTTCCCATTCCCACATATTGGGCACCCTGTCCCGAAAACAAAAACGCAAGTTTCCCCATACACCCTTCCTCCAAATTACAAATAGTCTATTAAATAAAAGATCATTTATTCCATTTTATTAATGCGGAGGCCCATGTAAGACCCCCTCCAAAACCCACTAGGATCAGGTTGTCTCCCTTTGAAAACATTTTTTCTCTGTATGCCTCATCCAACCCCAGTGGAATAGAAGCCGATGATATGTTTCCATATTTATGAAGATTGGAAAAAATCTTTTCCATTGGGGCATTGAGTCTTTTGGCTGCACCTTCTAAAATCCTTATGTTGGCTTGATGGGGTATGATAAGTTTTATATCTTCCATAGTAAGCCTACAATCCTGCATTACCCGATTTGCCCCTTGCTCCATTATCCTCACCGCAAATTTAAATACCTCACTGCCATCCATCCAAAGAACCCTTTTATTGTCCCCAGGTCTTTTTTCTATATCCTTAGGGGATATATGGCAGCATGGCATAGTAAGATTTTTACCTAAATCCCCTGCAGCACCCGTATAGGTAGTCAAAATACCGTAACCCTCTTCCACTGGGCCTAGTACTGCAGCCCCTGCACCATCACCGAAAAGAACACATGTGTTTCTATCATTCCAGTCTACAATCCGCGAAAGTCCCTCGCAGCCAACAATAAGTATATATTTATAATGTCCTATTTTTATAAACTGTTCCGCAACCGACATACCGTAGATAAAACCTGAACATGCAGCATTGAGATCAAAAGCGGCTGCATTAACTGCCCCAATCCTATCTTGAACTATGCATGACATCGAAGGGGTAAGATAGTCTGGTGTCTCTGTCGCTACTATTATAAGATCAAGTTGCTCAGGCTTAATACCGGAGTCTTCCAGGGCTTTCTTTGCCGCACCCACCCCTAACTCATGCGTTGGAACATCTTCGTCTAGAATTCGTCTTTGTGATATACCAGTTCTTTTCGTTATCCATTCATCTGATGTGTCAACCATTTTTTCTAAATCAAAATTGGTAAGCACCTTCTGCGGTACACAACTTCCCATTCCCAAAATTCCACAATTATAATTCTTGCTCAACATTCTCCACCTCCATATTAACAAATTCCTTCCTTATCTCATCTATAACCTTGGTTTTTGCAAATCTGCTAGCTTTGATAATAGCGTTTTTGATGGTTTTACTGCTCGAATTTCCATGACTTTTAAGTACCAGTCCATTGACCCCAAGTATCGGTGCTCCACCGTGCACATCGGAATCCATAATCCTTTTAAATTTCGTTATTTCATTTTTGATTAGCAAAGCTGAAACTTTTGTTAGGATATTTTTGCGGAATATTTCTTTTAATATGTCAAAAATAAACATACCAGTACCTTCGTAAAATTTCAATAGTATGTTGCCTGCAAAACCATCGCATACCACCACATCTGCTTTTCCTAAGGGTACATCATTTCCCTCCACATTGCCAACAAAATTTATATTGCTATCCGAAAGCATGAAATAAGCATGTTTTAATGTTTCGTTACCCTTTCCCACCTCGGATCCGATATTTAATAAACCTATCTTGGGCTCCTTAATTCCTAACATTTCTTTCATGTAGATTGAGCCCATTATGCCAAACTGCAAAAAATTTACAGGTTTGCAAACTGTGTTCAGCCCCGCATCAATAATGAGTCCATCTCCTGTTGCAGTAGGTATTATTGCGGCAATGGCGGGTC
>JAAZML010000042.1 GCA_012798835.1 Clostridium sp. | reverse complement strand
TTATTATTTACAACATAAAAAGGACTATATAAATGATAACCTCTTCAGAGGTTCGGGAATAAAAAACTTAAGTATAGTAGAATTTGGAAACTTTCCCATCCCCCTACCCCCTCTCCCAGTCCAAGAGGAAATTGTCCGTATTCTGGACAATTTCACAGAGCTTACAGCGGAGCTTACAGCGGAGCTTACAGCGGAGCTTACAGCAAGGCAAAAACAATATGAATATTATAGAGATGAATTATTGTCCTTTGGGGATGAAGTAGAATGGAAGGAATTAGGTGAAATTTCTATGTATTCAAAAGAACGTATAGAGGCCGTAGAATTAAATAAAAATAATTATGTAGGGGTAGATAATCTTTTGCAGGAAAAGAGAGGTAAAGTAGAGTCAAACTTTGTTCCGATAGAGGGGAGATTCACTAAATATAATATAGGTGATATCTTGATAGGAAATATACGACCGTATTTAAGAAAGATATGGTTATCAGATAATTACGGTGGAACAAATGGAGATGTTCTTGTGATAACTATTAAAGATAGGATATATATTAAACCTGAATACTTATATCATGTGCTTTCATCAGAGCAATTCTTTTTTTATAATATACAAAATTCTAGAGGAGCAAAAATGCCTAGAGGAGATAAAAACATGATAATGAAATACAAAATCCCCATCCCTCCCCTAGCCGAACAATCCCGCATCGTATCCATCCTTGACAAGTTTGATGCACTAGTTAATGACATCTCCATAGGTCTACCGGCTGAAATAGAAGCACGGCAAAAACAATATGAATACTACAGAGAAAAACTGCTAACTTTTAAAGAATTAGATACAAAGGAGACATAGGTATGACTTCTTATAACATTATAGCTAGTACGGATGAGGCTACTGTTGTAACTGAATATAATCCTGAATACAGGGTTGAAGGGCAAAAATATCAATCAGAGGCTGCCTTAGAAAAAGAATTTATTCGGCTGCTTTCAGAACAGGGCTATGAGTACCTGAATATTTCATCTGAAAAAGATTTTATAAATAACCTTAGAAAGCAACTAGAAAAGTTGAATCAGATTACTTTTTCTGACAAGGAGTGGGGCAGGCTTTTTAATGAATCTATCGCATCTTCCAATGATGGAGTAGTGGAGAAGACCCGGAAAATACAAGAAGACCACATTCAAGTATTAAAGCTTGATGATGGTACTTCTAAAAACATCTACCTAATAGACAAAAAGAACATTCACAATAACAGATTGCAAATTATAAACCAATATCAAGAAAAAGATGGAACATACAAAAATCGTTATGATGTTACAGTACTAGTCAATGGTCTTCCCCTTATTCATATAGAGTTAAAAAGAAGAGGTGTAGCAATAAGGGAAGCTTTTAATCAGATTAACCGTTATCAGAGGGATTCTTTTTGGGCTTCTCATGGGTTTTTTGAATATGTCCAGATATTTATTATATCCAATGGGACTCATACCAAGTATTATTCTAATACAACAAGGGATGCTCATGTGAAAGAGGCTTTGGCTAGTGGGAGAAAAAGAAGTAAGAAAACCTCAAACAGCTTCGAGTTTACAAATTATTGGGCCGATAGCAACAATAAGATTATTCCGGAGCTGATCGACTTTACAAAGACATTCTTTGCAAAACACGCTATTTTAAATATATTAACGAAATACTGTATTTTTACCAGTGAAGATTTACTTCTTGTTATGCGACCCTACCAAATAGCTGCAACTGAAAGAATTTTAAATCGTATAGTAATATCAACTAACTACAAAAAGACCGGAACTAAAGAGGCAGGAGGATATATATGGCATACTACAGGTTCTGGTAAAACCTTAACTTCATTCAAAGCAGCAATACTTGCAACAGAGATACCAACAATTGATAAGGTAATATTTGTAGTTGACAGAAAAGATTTAGACTATCAAACTATGAAGGAGTATGACCGTTTTGAAAAAGGTGCAGCTAATGGAAATGCATCTACTAAGGTTCTCCAAAGACAGCTTGAGAATAAAAACCAACATGGGAATTATGAAGATTATAAAATCATAGTAACTACCATTCAAAAACTGGATATATTTATAAAGAAAAACAAGAAACATGATATTTACAAAAAGCATATAGTTTTAATATTTGACGAGTGCCACAGATCACAGTTTGGCGATATGCATAAGGCCATTATTAAAAATTTTAGAAATTATCATATATTTGGTTTTACAGGAACACCGATATTTTCTGCTAATGCTTCAACCGGTGGTAATCCGGCTTTTTCTACAACAGAGCAAGTATTTGGGGAAAAGCTTCATACATATACAATAATAGATGCCATAAACGATAGGAATGTTTTACCTTTTAGAATAGATTTTATCAATACTATAAAAACACCAAGTTATATAGAAGATGAAAAAGTCTATGCTATAGATAAGGAAAAAGCCCTATCAGCACCAGAGAGAATAAGAGAGGTTGTAACATATATTTTAGACCACTTTGATCAAAAAACCAAAAGGCAATCCTACTATTCTTTTATGGCCAAATGGGAGGAGCAAGAAAAAAGCACTAAAAAGATTATAGAAAAAAGAGAAAGTAGAAGAGTCGCAGGTTTTAACTCTATCTTTACAGTAGCGTCTATCCCGATGGCCATAAAGTATTACAGCGAATTTAAAAGACAAATAGAAGAAAAGAATAAAAATTTAAGAGTGGCTACTATTTTTTCTTTTACGCCTAACGAGGAAGAAGAAGATGGTATTTTGGCTGATGAAAATTTAGATGCCAATAATTTAGATCAATCATCTAGGGACTTTTTAGAATCGGCCATATCAGATTACAATAAAATCTTTTCTACCAATTATGATACCTCGGCAGATAGATTTCAAAACTATTATAAGGACTTATCTTTAAGAGTTAAAAATCGAGAAGTAGATATCTTAATAGTGGTAAATATGTTTTTAACAGGTTTTGATGCCACCACATTAAACACCCTTTGGGTAGATAAAAACTTAAGGCAACATGGTCTAATGCAAGCTTTTTCAAGAACTAATAGAATTTTAAACTCTGTTAAATCTTTTGGAAACATTGTTTGCTTTAGGGATTTAAAAGAAGAAACAGATAGAGCAATAGCTCTTTTTGGCGATAAAGATGCAGGGGGAATAGTCCTTCTTAAAACCTACGAAGAATATTATGAAGGTTATGATAAAGATGGGGCCCACAAATCAGGGTACAGGGAGCTTGTGGCAGAATTAAAAGCAAAATATAGATTAGGGCAACCTATTATAGGTGAATTTAACCGGAAAGAATTTATAAAACTTTTTGGGAAGATACTGAAAATTAGAAACATATTAACTTCATTTGACGAGTTTGAAAATGATATCCTGCTAGCCGAAAGAGATTTGCAGGATTATCAAAGTATATATATAGATCTTTATCAAGAATTTAAAGGCCGTGAAACCGGGGATAAAGAAAATATTAATGATGATATAATTTTTGAAATGGAACTTATCAGGCAAGTAGAAGTTAATATAGATTATATCTTAATGCTAGTTGCCAAATATAAAGATTCAAATTGTAAGGATAAGGACATTTTAACCACTATTGATAGGGCTATAAATTCATCCATAGAACTAAGAAGTAAAAAAGATCTTATTGAAAGGTTTATAGATCAGGTGAATGCTTCCACTGAAGTAGATGGGGAATGGAAAATCTTTTTAAACGAAAACAAAGAAAAGGATATCAATGAACTTATTAAAGAAGAAAATCTAAAGGAAGAAGAAACCAAAAGGTTTATAGACAACGCCTTTAGGGATGGCCTTATAAAAACTACCGGCACAAATATAGACAGGATAATGCCTCCTGTATCTAGGTTTGCTTCTAATAGCAGGACTGTAAAAAAGCAAACAATAATAGATAAACTTCTAGGCTTTTTTGAAAAATATTTTGGATTGGTATAAAATTAGGACCACATCGAAGATTCATTTCTCCAATGTGGTCCTAAATCTTTTAATTCCTCTTTTTATCTAAACACTGCGCCGTTAAAACTATCCTTTTAAGCGCTCCTCAAGGGCTTCTAGTTGCTTTCTTAACTCTTTTGGAAGCTTCTCTCCATAGTTCTTATAGTGCTCCTTAATTGATTCTACTTCGGCCAACCATTGTTCTTTGTCCACTTTGAGCAGTTCTTCCATATCCTTCTTGCTCACATCCAGGCCTTCGGTATCTATAGAATCCATAGCTGGCATATAGCCTATAGGAGTCTTTACTGCATCGCCTTCGCCCAAAACTCTTTCCACAATCCATTTGAGAACACGACTGTTTTCACCGAATCCGGGCCATAGCCATCTTCCGTCATCATCTTTTCTAAACCAGTTTACATAGAATATCTTAGGCAATTTATCTGCATCGGTTTTTGTGCCGATATCAAGCCAATGCTGTAGGTAATCGTTTACGTTGTAACCTATAAAGGGCAACATAGCGAAAGGATCGCGGCGTACCTGACCTATCTTGCTTGAAATTGCGGCAGCTGTGATCTCGGAACCCATTATTGAACCCATAAACACACCATGATTCCAGTCGAAACTTTCATGGACTAGAGGAATAGTGTTGGGACGACGTCCACCTATAAGAATTGCAGAAATTGGAACTCCCTGGGGATCTTCCCATTCAGGTGCAATAGAAGGACACTGGCTTGCTGGTGTGGTAAAACGACCATTGGGGTGAGCAGCTGGATTTTCCGATTCAGGGGTCCACTCATTGCCCTTCCAATCTATAAGGTGTTTTGGCGTCCCGCCATCCATGCCTTCCCACCAAACATCGTTGTCATCAGTTAGAGCCACATTTGTATATATAGTGTTCTTTTCGATGGTATGCATTGCATTGGGGTTTGAATCCATCGATGTGCCGGGAGCAACACCAAAGAACCCAGCTTCAGGGTTTATGGCATACAAACGCCCATCCTTGCCAAATTTCATCCATGCTATATCATCACCTATGGTCTCAACCTTCCAGCCTGGTATGGTTGGAATTAACATAGCTAGGTTTGTCTTTCCGCAAGCACTTGGAAAAGCACCAGTAACATATGCTTTATTACCCTTAGGATCGGTTATGCGAAGAATGAGCATATGCTCGGCAAGCCATCCCTCATCCCTTGCAAGCACCGATGCAATACGCAATGCAAAACATTTCTTTCCCAAAAGTGCATTTCCGCCATACCCCGAACCGTAGGACCAAATAGTCCTCTCCTCCGGGAACTGGCTGATATATTTTTGCTCCATCGGGGCACAGGGCCATGCCACATCCTCTTCACCCTTCTCCAGCGGTGCACCGACCGAGTGCAAGCATGGTACAAATTCCCCATCTTCACCTAGAGCCTCTAAAACCTCGTTACCCATACGGGTCATTATACGCATATTTACAACAACATAAATACTGTCAGTTATTTCAACACCTATTTTGGATATGGGCGAACCTATAGGTCCCATAGAAAAGGGAATAACATACATTGTTCTCCCCTTCATACAACCCTTGTATAACCCCTTCATGGTTGTTTTTAATTTTTCAGGATCAATCCAGTTGTTTGTAGGTCCCGCATCTTCCTTGGTCTTTGAAGCAATATAAGTCCTGTCCTCTACACGTGCAACGTCGGATGGGTGGCTCCGGTATAGGTAGCATCCCGGACGTTTTTGAGAATCGAGGGCAATTGCAGCACCTGATTCTACCGATTGTTTTAATAAGCGTTCATTCTCCTCATCTGTTCCGTCACACCAATAAATTTCATCTGGCTGACACATTTCAGCCATCTCTTTTACCCAAGTTAATAGTTTCTTGTTTGATGTCATTTAAACACTCCTCCCAGTAAATTAATAAAATTGTATATTGCTTTTTTCGCAATATCTACCAATCGTTTCTTCCATTATCAGAGTAAAAAAACTTCCTTTATTAATTCATGCTAGCTTTATCTTTAGTATTTCTAGCATCTGATAATTTATGTCACAGCAAAATTCAAAGCCCAACAGTGAATATTTTTATATATTTAAAGCATACCCACATATATATAATAGCCTCTTCAAAAAATAAATTTTTACTAGCCTCTGTTGGTAGTTTATTAGTTAATTTTTTCACTAACATACTACCATAAATCAGCCAAAATATCAACACAGGTTTTTGATATGTTTGGTTTAGATTGTTTTTTGGAATTTTACCGTTATGATATTTACATTTTAGTTTATCTGTCATAAGGTAGGTTCATAGACTACTTTTGTTAACTATGGTTAATGGGGGAATGCAATGATTAATAGTATAATTCAATACATACTTCCTGGACTTTCCATTGTTTTATCTGTATCCATTGTTCTTTTTTCTGCTGTAAAAGGAAGAAGCAGCAAGACATTAAAGACATTTATTTTATGCCATATTCTTTCAATTATATGGATTTTGGGACAAATACTCGAAAATGTTTTGTCCATTGAAGCGCACCTATGGAATGCGACATTGCTTAAGTACACAGCTATCATTCATACCAGTGCTACTTGGCTAGTTTTTTGTCTGCTGTATACTAACAGAATAAAAAATCTTAGAAAAACGCTTGCTAAAATATATATTGGTCCGATTTTTTTTAATTTAGTCATGCTTACTAACCCTTATCATGGACTGTTTTTTTTAGAATACCTTGCAGGCAAAAAAACCTACGGCATTATTTTTTGGGTTCACGTCATATTTTCCTATTCGTATATTCTAGGCTGCCTCATAATTCTTGCTATGGCTCTATTTAAATATGATAAAAAACATAAGATGCAATATATTCTTCTACAGTCCTCCATATTTTTACCAGCCGTTCTGAATTGCCTTTATATAACAGGGGTCATCCAATGCTCTAGTGATTTTACCCCTACAGGTTTTGTGTTTTCGTCCCTTATTTTCTTTATAGGTGTCTTTAATTATCGTTTTCTTGATCTTCTTCCCTTTACTTTAGGTACTATACTCAACAACATACCCCAGGCAATTATGGTGGTAGACAACAACAATAATATCATCTACGCAAATAATGCCTTCAATGGTTTATTGCCCCAGCTCTCCCCTTCTAGGGAGACCATCACCCGCTTCACCGAAAGTTTGGGGCATAGAGTCCATATTGATAAAGATAACTCAAAGATATTAGAGCGCTTTAAAACCGTTGCTACCGAATCATTTAAGGGGGAATTTAAGTTTACATGGCCTAATCAAGAAAAACCCATGTGCTATTCCCTGGGCATTATACCCATAAAGAAAAAAAACAGCATAACAGGCAGGATTATTGTGTTCCACGATATAACAAATTATAAACAACAAATCGATGAAAACATTCAGAAAAACGATGCATTATCTTTGATAGCACAAAAATTGTTTGAGGTCAATTGCTGTGCCTGTACAAAACCAACCGATGTTGAAAAGGGGTAGGCCATACCCTCGCATCTAGAAAATTCAAAGGGTTGCACCCCCACCGTATTTTATGTGGAAATGCAACCCTAGGCTACTGGATATTATCTATTCTTGTACAGGAAATTTTGTTATTGCACGAAGCACATACCTTTTTAGGAAAACAAGATCCATCAAGTCTACATAATCGTCGCCATTTAAATCCGCTGCCTCCATCGGGGCCTCAAATCTGTCAATAGCCTTAAGTATATACCTTTTCAACAAAACAATATCAATCAAGTCCACATAACCATCCCCATTAACATCCCCATACATGAATATCGGTTCGGGGGATTCTGTTGGCGTTGGCATGGGTGTCGGCTCTGTTGGGGTTGTGCCATCCGGTTCAATTCCACCCACTAGGCTGCCGTCATCGTAAACGCATATGAAGTCGGTTTTGACGGTTGTACCTGTCCAGTTATCCTCTTCAATGTTTAGATCCTGATAACTCCAGTCATCGCTCGGATCCCAATAATTTCCCCAGGCATACGTTCCAAGCGCAAACTGATACTTTTTGTTTGAATTGGCTATTACAAAACCATCCCATGCTATTTCAACATAGTAAATATTATCCTTATAGTGGTGCGGACCTGTAAGTTCGGCTGCAAAATCGGTCTCGGCAGAAGTCTGATCGTATAGCTGCCTCATTTCAATCCTGTCCGGATCCAAAGATGTCATTCCTGTTGCATCAAAATAATATCTAACCGATATGTTTTTTGAGGTTTTTCTAACATTGGAGCACACAAACAAGGTTATTTCCGTGGCTTTAGGGCCATCAGGCTGCTCAATATCCACTCCAAATGCCTCTACCCAATAACTCGTATCCCCCGGCTCATCGCCATTACCGCCACCGCCGGTTGCGGGTGGAAAATCCGGAGTAACCTGCATTGAAGGTGTCCCAAAAAATCTATAAAGACCTGCACAAGCCCCAACAAATGCAGCATTGTAATCTATTGTGACCTCATTATAAATCCAATCAGCCGTGGTATCCTCGTGATAATCGCTTGCATCGGGTCCTCCCACCAGTGCTCCGTAAAGTACATATCTATGCGGATCTAAGTCTTCGCATTTTGATAGACCGGAGGCCGCTCTATGGTGTGGAAATTGGGCCGCAATATCATTATACCCTACTATATAGCAGCGATTAAGCGGGTTATCTCCCATAAGGTAATCCATTTGGCTTTTAGCCCATGTACCATATTTTGAAGGTGTATCCCCGTGGTGCTTATCGTAAACAAGAGCTGCAAATTGTGTGGCAGTATTATATCTGGCCGATCCCCATTGATTGAGGAACGAATAACCACCGGGCGAAATTGTAACGGTCCCCCCGTTCATCCAGTTATCAACCAATTTTGCAACTTGGCTCCAAAAGTCTACTTCCTCATAGGGGCTTTTATTTTGGGCTTCTCTATACCTATTTTCAAATTTTTCACTATCCTTGTCATATAAATCATCTATCTCGGCCAAAATGCAGGCCACCCCAGCCCAAACATCATTCCAACAGTGGGTCCAGCAAGAAGGCGCATAATAATCATAGTATTTGAATACTTCGGTTAAATAATCATCATCTTGAGTAGCAAGATAAAGCCATACCCCAGCCCAACAATAATCATCTTCCCATTTAGATGAAGCATAATATCCTTTTGGTCCGTCGTCATTTACAGCTTTTGAATTTACTCGTGCAAATTCAAAAAGCGCCTTTGCATAATCAAGGTTTTTTTGTGCATATATGGGGTCATCGTCTTTAAAATTCATATAATTTACCGCAAGGGATGCTGCAGCGGCTGATACACAATCGGTGGAGGGTAAGTTTTCGGTCGCAAACCACCCCCTTCTGAACATCTCGTCAACCTCTGGTGCATTCCAATAGGCATGATCAATATCCCCATCGCCTACCTGATAACAAAATGCAATAACCTTTCCGGTTTCATCCCTAAATGTGCACCTCATGAAATAATCGTTGAAATATCTCAAAATGGTTTCCGTATGTTCATCCTGACCAGTCTGTTTGTATTGATCTCTAAATTCATAGTAGCCCCAACCCACTGTAGATGCCGAATAAGCCTCCGGCATACCAAACTTGACATGATCACCCGCATCATGAAATCCGCCTGATACATCCACGGTGCCTTTACCATCTGGATCGAGCACACTGATGTTTTGCCTTATAAAGCTATCCGACATATTAGTGTTTTCAGAGTCTAGGGGAAGTTCTGCGTCATAAATATGACAGTTGCTTCGCCAATCGTACAGATTATTCTCGTCTACCCCAGTTCCGCACATATTTGCATCATAAAAAAACAATGAATACTGCAGTGCCTTTGCATAATTAAGTTCCACACCGGAAGCATTCAAACTTACCATGTTAGCGGGAACAATAACTGTAAAGAGCATAACCATGCAAAGAATAAGAGATCTTGCCTTTCCTGAAAAAAATCCTTTCCTTCTCATTTTATCCCTTCCTTTTTAAAAAATTATTAATATATGAGCCAGTCGAACCATCTATATATTTTGCAATACTTTTTGATATTGCAGAATATTTTACCTAACCTTCTTCTACATGAAAATTAGATATTTTACGAAGTATGTACCTTTTTAGCAGTGTAAGATCCATTGAGTCTACAAAACCATCGCCATTCAAATCCGCTAAAACATGCATATTTTCTGTACCTTCCTGGATTTTAAGGACGAGCCCCTTCATCAAAAATAAATCTATCGTATCAATCCCGCCATCCCCATTCAAATCCCCATATAAAATATCCGGCGGCAAGGTAGGCATAGGCGTAGGCTGTCCTTTAAAATCACCTATTGGATATGTCTTAAGTTCGGGAAGTTCATCTAGGGTTATGCAATATTCGCTTTGGTATATCTCTATCAGCCAATCAACAGGGTTATTTTGCTCACTGGTCAACCACCATCCGTACCACGGACAAAAATACAGCCACCCCGCTTTTTCATCAATGAGCCCGGAAACACGGGGAATGGTATCGTTTTCGCTCATGGCCACCATCTTTTTACCGTTGGTTAGCTGTACCAAGTTGTAGAATGTGGAAGATATTGCACTTCCATTAGGCAATCCATCCTTTGCGTTATACTTATCGTAACCCAAAATATCCACCACATCATCACCCGGATACCAAGCCGGGGAAGTTTCGTAATCGTAGGAAGTCCATACCCAGAT
>JAAZML010000052.1 GCA_012798835.1 Clostridium sp. | reverse complement strand
TACTCTAATACCTATTTTAGCACTTTTGATCTTATTTCTCAAGTGTTTTTTGGTTTTACCTTGCCCGCCCCAAAGTATAACCATAAAAACCGCTTAAAGAGCGGTCTTTATGATTATATAATTCCCTTAATATTTTATTAATAATGGCTGGATTTGTCTTCCCTCCATTGCTCCCAACATCGTCGGTATTATCTGGGAGGTATCGGAGATCAGGGAGTTGGGTTTGTTTTTTGCTCCATCCTGTCCAAAGGGTACTAAAAATATGTTTTTCATATTCAGTAAAAGTCCAATGTTTTTGGCATTTATGCCCAGGCCATCATTGGTAGATAGAGCAATTATCACAGGTTTTTGATTTCTAAGATGTGCCTTAGTAGCCATTGTAACGGTTGTATCGGTTATGCCATTTGCTATTTTGGCCAGCGTATTTCCTGTGCAGGGGGCTACTACCACCATATCCATAAGGGATTTAGGGCCTATGGGTTCTGCCTCTACAATCGTACTTATTGTCTTATTGCCGGTAATCCCCTCAAGCTTTAACCTTAAATCCCGTGCCGTCCCAAATCTTGTATCAAGGCTGCTGATTGATTCCGATATTATCGGATAAACCTTCGCACCCTCGCTTATGAGTTTCTCCATCTCCGCGAGCACATTGTTTACTGTGCAAAAGGAGCCGGTAAGTGCAAATCCAACTTTTATTCCTTCCAGCAACATTTCCTTATACCCCCAACTCATTGATGATATTATTTATGGTGTCCTTTATAAACCCGGCCGCCGTAACCGGTGCAACCTTGCCCGGAAGGGAAAGCGCCCATATTACCTTTATCCCCAATTCCTTTGCACTTGCAAAGTCTACTCCCCCCGGCTTTGATGCAAGATCAATTATGAGACCATCCTTATTAACCTTCTCTAACATATCTCTGTTCAAAATCCCACAGGGAATGGTATTAAAAATAACATCTACTTTCCCTATGTAATCAGCCAGTTCCGTCATAAACACAGGCCTGTAGCCATAGCCTCTGATCCATGCAATATCCGAATGCTTTCTCGCCTCAACATGGACATTGCTTCCCATACCATCGAGCATTTTTGCGGTCATTTTTCCAACCCTTCCAAAGCCTAACACAAGCGATTGACTTCCATGGAGAGTTATGGGCATTTCCTCCATTGCTATCTGGATTGCACCCTCAGCGGTGGGTATTGCATTTAAAACCGCCATATCTTCCCTTTCCAGCAAATCTACCGTATATACATTATAGACATCAGCCAGCTGGGAAATCTTCTCGCCTAACCTTCCAGCAACAAACAACTGATTTTTACTCATTTTTTTAAATATATCATTAATGAAAATTCTACGGGAATGAAAAGGCGCATTTAGTGTTTCCTCATCGGATGAGCAGGGAGTAGGACCTATTACCACATCCGCCTCCCCAATAGCCCTTCCTAGATCCCCGCTCTCTTCAATTCCTATATCAAATGTTGCGCTATTAAAGCCGTATATGTTAACTTTGTTTCCTTGGGAAATAATCAAATCTGCCAACTTAACATTTCTCAGATCGCCACCAACAATTGTAAACTTTTTATCTTTCAATTTAATTCCTCTCCTTTTTTGCATAATCCCAGCTGATAGGCAAATAAACAGGTTCAAGGCTTCTTATTATATCTTATGTTTATCTCAATTTAGGGGTGCTTGTATAATTGGATCTTCACCGTTTATACCGAATATAGACCTGCCGGCGTTCAACTGGCAGTTTTGATTATAATGTAGTCAGCAAAAAATCCTCGGAAAACACTTTTCCAAGGATTATTCATCTCACACGGATTACATAATAAAATATGAAAACAACAATAATATCCCAAAGGGTGTTAGGGCCTTTTTAAAGCTTTAGTTCAGATAAATTGATATCACACTTAATATTGCCAACAGCAGTAAAACTTACACGGTTCAAATCAAAAACTTGTTTTTGCACCTGTTTTACCCTTTCAATGCTTATATCGTCTATCTTTTTTAGTATTACATCATGGGAAAATGTTTTATCTAGGAGTAACCCCGACTTGCCTATACTGCTCATTCTGCTGCCAGTATCCTCGGAAGCTAATATATAATTGCCTTTTAGCTGTTCTTTGGACTTCTCCAGTTCTTCCTCCGACATTCCATTTTTAATAAGGAACCTTATCTCGTCTATTAAAAGCTCCATTACCATTTGGAAATGCACTGGATTCATACCAGCATATACCGTAAACAGCCCTGCATTCATATAAGATGATGGATATGAATATATGGAATATGCAAGCCCCATCTCTTCCCTTACTTTCTGAAAAAGCCTTGAGCTCATTCCACCCCCAAGCAGATTATTTATCGCCAGCAGCGGATATAAATCATCGTTTCCGTATTCTATGCCCTCAAAAGCCATACATATATGTACTTGCTCCGTTTCTTTCTTTTTTATCTTGCTGCATGGTATAAATTGGGTAGCTTTAAACATATTACGGGTGGTACTTGGAACCTTCCATCCACCGAATTTTTCTTTTACAAGCTCCTCCATATAATCATGTTCAAAATTGCCTACAATCACTACCAGCGTATTTTGCGGCAGATAGTTTTTTTTAACATAATTTTTTATTTCTTTTTGTCCGATTTGTGATAAGGATTCTCGTGTCCCAAGTATAGGAAACCCAAGAGAATTACTCTCCCATACACTTTCGGAAAGCAAGTCGTGTACCAACCCCTCCGGGGAGTCCTCACACATATCTATTTCGTCCAAAATCACTTTTCTTTCGATATCTATGTCTTTTTCGTCAAATCTTGAATTGAAAAACATATCTGCTAGGATATCCAATGCAATTTGGGCGTGAGTATTCAGGGTTTTGGTATAAAAGCATGTACATTCCTTCCCTGTAAAAGCGTTGATCTGCCCGCCTATACTATCAATACTATGGGCAATTTCCTTCGCCGTTCTATTTTGTGTACCCTTAAACATCAAATGCTCAATAAAATGGGATACCCCATTATTCTCTGCGTTTTCATACCTAGAACCGGTTCCCACCCATAAACCAATGGAAACCGATCTTACATATGGAATATGTTCGTAAATTATGCGTACCCCGTTATCTAACTTTACATGTTTAAACAACGTATAACCTCCATATTTTAAGGTATATTAGGCTTCTCCCTTGCTGTCTAATGCATCTTTTCTTGAAAGATTTATCCGTCCCTGCCTATCTATCTCCATAACCTTAACAGGTATTTGATCGCCTATCTTCACCACATCTTCTACCTTGGCAACCCTTTTTGTTGAGAGTTTGCTTATGTGCACAAGCCCCTCTTTTCCGGGAAGGAATTCGACAAATGCTCCAAAGGAAGTAATTCTCGCAACCTTACCCATAAATACCTGACCGGGTTCTACATCCCTTGCTATCCCTTCTATTATGGATAATGCCTTTTTAGCAGCAGCAGAATCTGAGCTGAATATATATACCCTGCCATCATCATCAATGTCTATTTTAACATCGGTCTCTTCTATTATTTTATTAATAACTTTTCCGCCCGGTCCTATGACATCTCTTATTTTATCCGGGTTTATTGTGGTGGAAATAATCTTGGGCGCAAATTCAGACATTTCCTTTCTTGGCTCAGGTATAGCCTTCAGGATAACATCGTCAATTATATGGATACGTCCGGCCTTAGTGATTTCAAATGCCTGGCGAATAATTTCCATTGTAAGTCCGTCAACCTTTATATCTACCTGAATAGCGGTTATCCCTTCCTTGGTACCTGCAACCTTAAAGTCCATATCCCCGAAAAAGTCCTCTATCCCCTGTATGTCCATAAATGTGATGAAATTTTCCTCATTATCCGGATCGATAATCAAACCAGCAGAAATCCCTGCAACGGGCTTTTTGATGGGAACACCTGCATCCATAAGTGCTAGAGTACTTGCACAAACGCTACCTTGGGAAGTCGAACCGTTGGACATTAATACCTCGGATACAAGTCTTATGGTATAAGGAAATTCATCCTGATCGGGAATCATCGGTTCCAATGCTTTTTCAGCCAAGGCACCATGTCCTATTTCCCTTCTTCCAGGTCCTCTTGAAGTCCTTGCCTCCCCCACACTGTATGCTGGGAAATTGTAGTGGTGCATATACCGCTTTGTTTCTTCGGGATCAATTCCATCAAGAATTTGAACATCGCCCATAGCTCCTAAAGTTACAGTAGTCAAAACCTGTGTCTGACCCCTTTGAAAAAGGCCTGAGCCATGTACCCTCGGAAGCAAACCAACCTCCGCCGTCAATTCCCTTATTTCATCAAGACTTCTTCCATCAACTCTTTTGTTTTCTTTGATTAGATATTCCCTTACAACCATTTTTTCAAGCCTGTATATTGCCTCTGAAATAACTTGTCCCATTTCGGGGAAAGTTTCTTCGAACTTTTCCATTATGTCCTTGGTAAGTCCTTTAACATTTTTATCTCTGGTTTGCTTATCAGCCGAAAGAACAGCTTCCCTCATTCCATCATAAGCATATGATTTAACAGCATCCATAATCTCATCGGGAACGTTCGAGGATTGATACTCAAACTTAGGCTTACCTATTTCTTTTACAATTTCGTCTATAAATTCAACTATTTTTTTGATCTCGGCCTGACCCTTTTCGATGGCCTTTAAGACAATCTCATCCGGCACTTCCGATGCAGCCGCCTCAATCATAACAATTTTTTCCTTGGTACCTACAAGAGTAAGAGACATACGACTCTTTTCCCTTTGTTCGCTATTGGGATTGACTATTATTTCGTCATCAACAAGTCCCAAAATAACTCCACCCACAGGACCATTAAACGGTATATCTGAAGTTGATACCGCTATGGAAGAACCTATTAGAGCAGTGATTTCGGGAGAATTATCCTGTTCAACGGATAATACGGTGTTTACCACCGCCACATCATTTCTCAAATCCTTAGGAAACAACGGTCTCAATGGTCTGTCTATAACCCTTGATGTGAGCACTGCTTTTTCCGAAGGTTTTCCCTCACGTTTAATAAATCCCCCAGGTATCTTTCCCACGGAATATAATCTTTCTTCATAATCCACGCTCAGTGGGAAAAAGTCTATCCCTTCCCTTGGCTCGGACGATGCAGTGGCCGTTGATATTATTACAGTATCGCCATATCTGATAAGCACCGAACCATTTGCTTGCTGGGCAAGTCTCCCCGTTTCAACTACCAGCTTCCTGCCAGCCAGCTCCATACTAAAATTTTTTTGCATTATACAATCCTCCTTAATGTCAAACCACAGACTGTAGGATGTAGATTCTACATTAAAAAATACATCGGACTTTTACTGCACAATCTACCTTCTACCGTCTGCAGTTTATAGCCTTTTAAATCTTTATGATACTAGTATTCCCCTTTGGGCAAAATACTGTTCATAATTTGTGTTTTAAATTTGTTTTCCTGATATTAATGCCATGCGTTAATAAAATTGTTTATCCCGCCACGAAGCTGCATTTCTAAGTCGTGTTAGCACTCCAATTCGCAAAAAAAAGCGGATATCCCCGCCTTTTTATTTTCTAAGATTAAGCTTCCCTATAATAGCACGATATCTTTCAATATCAGTTTTTGTGAGATAATTCAACAATCCCCTTCTTTGTCCAACCATCTTTAGAAGACCCCTTCTAGAGTGATGATCTTTTTTGTGAACCTTGAGATGCTCGTTTAGATGATTAATTCTCTCTGTGAGGATCGCAATCTGCACCTCCGGTGAACCCGTATCCTTCTCGTGCAGCCTGTGATTGCTGATTATCTCCTGCTTTTGTTCTTTATGCATAAAAAAACCTCCTTATTTTGTATCACCATGCGCCAAGTATTAGGTCGGAGATACCTAAAACTGAGCACAAGGCTCTAGTACACTAAAACATTGTAACATACTGGCTATAAACTGTAAAGAGTCAATATTTCATATTTGCCCCAACAGCTAAACAATTGCCCAGAATTTTCATCGGGCTTAATATCACCCGTAGCTTATATTATAATTTAAAAAGAAAATCTAAATTTACTACTTTGTTTGTAGCCCTCGCTTTGATATGCTATAATTATAATATAGTTATTAATGCCAAAATGTTATCGTATATATTCAATACTTTGGCCATACATTGGTAAAAAAGAATTTAAGTTCATATTTAATACAATGATACATGAATATTGTGCACTTGATATTTTATAGTGTTGGAATATGTTTATTTGTATACAACTTAATTTAAATATAAAAAGCATTACACCATTTACCTAAGTTGATTTGTTTAAAAAGGAGTGATTTTAATGGGTAATAAGAAAGACATCAACTTATTACCTGAAGAGTTCAGGAATCTATCACCAAGATCCGCAGACAGGCGCAGGGAAGGGCGTGCAATCAAAGAAGTAAATGACAACATAAAAGGTCTGATGGATATGATAACATCCAGAGCATCTTCAATACAACAGGAGAAAAGAAAAAAGCCATCCCCGGATCTATCAACAAGTTTTACAAAGGGAACATTCACAGTTTCCCAGAAAAAAAAGGATGGAACGGTGGGTTTCTTCAGGGCCTTCAAAAGAACCGACCTAAGAAAACTGGAAAAAGCCCTGGATGTCTGCAAAAAAGATCTCATTGTATCTAGCAAATCAAACTATGTGTATTGTACCGATTTAGGGAAGGTTATTGTTGTTGATAAAGGTGTCAATGGTCTGCCAAAAACTGTGACAATCAAAAATTCCGATAATATAACAACAAAAACCATAAAATTCAGTAACAATACTCCCTACCTATACCCAAAATTTAATGAAAAAGGGCTTCCAAAAAATATAGTCTACATGAATAGGGATGAAATATGGTATCTCGATAATGATAAAGCCATACTCCTTATATTTAAAAATGGTGAACCCGAGCATCTAAAAATTAATCTTAGCGGTTCGGTCTCCACCAAAAACCCTAAGGCATTAATGAATTATCTGGAGACCTACAAAATTCTGCATCAGGATAAAAAATTAAATGTCCTTCTGCTAGAGGAAAAGAAGATTGAATTAGATGATATCTTAAAAATACGTCCCCACTATGTGTTGTACAGGGAAAACTCAAAAATGTACACAGTTTTGCTTCTAGACAAATCCATGGACATATGCAACCAATTCACAATGCAAGAGTTGCCCAATGTCACCACCGAGGCATGGGATGTATTGTTTTCAAACGAAATTTATGAATATGTTAAATCCAACGGGTATTCTTATGACAATTTCAGACAGGCAGATGATCATATAGAATACTGGCAGGACATTGGAAATAGCAAGGTTTGTGTGTTAAGATGCAAAATCTGACCTTAATGATTTGATTTTGTAGCTTTTCGGGTATTTCTATACATACCCGAAAAGCTCAAGGATTTTTTTCTCATCATCCTCCAACTGCACTGTCTTCTTTTTGTTGAACTTCAGCATGGTATCTGCAACAATCCCATCCATCCATCCAATCTTTGCAAGCTTTTTGCAGCAGTCGTATACCGTGGGATCAGAAATAGATTTTTCCCTGCTCCAATATACATATCTCCATAACAGACCCGCCGTAATACCTTTATTGTACTTGGCAGCATCCCCGTAAATACGAATTAATTTGCCTCTGTCATTTTCTTTAAGTGCACAGCTAAATATAAGCTCAATGTATTCATTGCTGCATTTTGAATCAGGTATGTTGGTAAATTTTCTTGCAATATTTGTATCATAATATAGTACCTCCCCCAATTCAGCCAACCTTTCAATAAACATCCATCGAAGCGAATCATCCAGCCCATCCCAATAAACACAGGTTTTAAATAACTGTACAGTATAAAAACTCTTTTCTTCGACCCTTAAATAATACATGCCCAAAATAAGCTTTAAAACTATATTATTGGATTCTTTATCTGCAAGTTTTTTTATATGATGCATTGAATATTTCAAAAATAGTGTCGTTAGCATTCCTCGTTTCCCAGCTCTGAACAGCTTGCTTTTGCTGTAAAACGAACTAACCCCCCGCACTAACTTTACCCTGTAAACATGCTTGTCAATAATCTCCCGGCGGTATTTGGCAAATAGGTATACAGCCTTTAAGAATCTTTTTCTGAATACTTCCGCCTCTATCAAACCTATTTTTGAAAAAACATACCCCGGATCCTTTTCCAAAGACTTTTTGAAATATTCCCAGGCTAGCTTGTATTGCTCTGTTTCCAAATGGAGCTTCCCTAGGCAGTAATAACCGTATGCCTTTTGGGGATTTCTTTTGATATATTCTTCGTACTTCAATATCCGGATATTATTTTTGTTGTTTTTATCCCCCATCAAAATCCTCCTGACTTGATTTTAATAACCCCCACTTGGGAAAGGTAATTCTCTACGCTTTTATCGTCAAGGATTCTTTTAAAGTCGACAGCTCCCGCCTTTCATAATTCCCTTTACTTTTTAAGGTATCAAGATGCGGGGCTGAAATCTCTGCGGTAAAGGATCAATTCTATTTTTTAAATAGTCTTTTAACCTCATCAAGCTGCTTTTCCACCTGTGCTGCGGCGGTCTCATTATAAGCTATTACTTGGTTTGGGAGTGATATTATTGTTTTTGCAAGATTCTTCTCATTCTCTGTGAAATCATCCATTACCGCCATAATATCCTTTAGAACTTCCCCAATACCCTGCGTTATTTTATCCGAAATGGTATTGCCACTTTCATCAAGAGTCCTAATAAATGCCCCCGAAGCCTTTTCACCCAAAAGATTTACCTCTTCATCCAATTTGTTGGTTAGGTCATTAAGCCTTGACTGGTATTCTTTGATTTCTTCCATACGGCCTGCCAAATCATCCCTTATAAGCTCTCCCATTTCCTTGATCGCTCCTGCAGTATGCCCAACCTCTCCAATAATATTAGCCATATCCTGGACAACCTGTCGGTTGTATGAAGTTATTTCACCTGCAGCTTCCTTTATATCTTTTGAAAAATTTTCTGCCACATTATAATTATCGACTACTATCTTTGAGGTATCCACAAGTGCCTCAGTGACTTTTATAAAGTTTGCGTCCATCCTTTGGATATTATTTTTGAAGTTGGTATTAAACTCACCAAAATCTTTTATGTTTTCACTAAAATTTTTAAGTGAATTACCGAACTTTTCAACGGCAATATCCAAAGTTTTTGATGATGTGGCCACTTCCACCGCTACCCCCGTCAACTTTTCAGCAAAAGCTTCCACCGTTTGTCGAAGGGTGTCTTCCATCTTGTTTCCAAATTCGACAAATGTCTCCTTTAAAATATTATTTATTATGCCATATTCAATTTTCTTATCTTTACCTTTAGCTATGACAAGGGATATTATAAAAGCAGTAACACAAGAAAATATTAAAGTTGCAGCAATAAAGCATATAATCGCCGCCCCTATAGGATCTAGCCCAGATAAAAACTCACTAAAATAGCCCATGGTATCACTCCTGTTTAGTTTTTTAAATTTTTTTATGACTCCACCCTTATATCTTCACCTTATCTTGCTTAATACCTTTATTTTGCGTGTATAAATACGATTAAATATATTCCGATAACAGCCATATGCATTCTAACATTTTATTGCACTAATCCTCTACCTATTTTTATATCGGTTTTTTAGTCTTTGTATTATAGTACAAGTAATATCAGCATATGCTTTAACAGTTACTATTAAGAGTTTATGGTGATGACCTTGGAAGGAAAGTTTTTGCCCCAGCTTACCATGCCAGTATTTGTGCTTATACTATATACGATCTGGATAAGTATGCTAATCCCCAAAGACCTCAATCATTCTGGTAAGATGCCTGACCTTCCCATTGAAGAAACTCAGGCAAACCCCTATGACCTAGGTATAAACAAAACAGGGTACCATATTTATGTTAACCTTGATGAACTCAGGTTGTATTTGTATAAAGACGGTGTAATTGTTAAATCGTACATGGTGTCCGGTGGAAAACCACAAACGCCCTCACCCGAAGGCGTATGGAAAATAATTAGTAAATCCGATTGGGGGGGAAGCTTTGGGGGTTCGTGGATGGGGTTTAATGTACCCTGGGGCAAATATGGTATACACGGTACCAAGGATCCTTGGTTTATCGGCAAACAAAATGCCTCCCATGGATGCATTAGAATGTATAACGACAGTGCCAGAGAATTATACGATACGGTTCCCTATGGCACACCCGTCACTATAGTCGAAAAAAACAGACCTTTTAGGGTCTTAAGAAGCGGCGATGTAGGCTCCGATGTACTCAAGGTACAAATAGCACTAAAAAAATTGGGCTATTTTCACGATTGGGCCAGTGGTAAATTTGAAGATAATCTTAAAAAAAGCATAGTAAAATTCCAAAAATCAAATAATTATACGGTTACAGGCACTGTAAACAAAAACCTATTTGATAATATTATGCAAAGGTATGAGCAAAAATTAGAAAACGAAACCAATGGTGCGGAAAACACCTTCAACTTTTTATACTAAATTATTCTAATTCGCAATAAGGTTTTGTAGGGGCACTGCCTGCTTTTCTTGCCTCCTGCTCGACCACATAAGCTTCATGGATGCGGGACCGCCGTAATTAAAATATTCTATCTTAATACTATATTGTATACCCTCCTTGAGCTCAATTTTTCCTGAAGTTTCGGTTTTACTCTCCTGCCTTTTCCAACTGTCAATTATGAGGATATCATTTACCCATACCCTTGCACCATCATCTGCCAGGGTGTAAAATGTGTATTCCTCCGAATATTTTGTCTGCACCTTGCCTGTCCATCTTATTGAAAATTTTTCTTGCTTTATCCCATCAACAGGGGGCTGTCTTTTCCAGTCGAAATCAATAACATCGTCTATGCGCTCAAATTGGAGATTTTTAAGTTCCATATCACCAAAATATTCGGCATTAAGACCGTTAGGAGGCTCCTTTGGCAACGGCAAACCCGAAGGATAAAGCTGGCTTTGAGGAATCACTTCCTTTTGCTGACCTTTGCTTGACCACATAAGCCTCGCGCTGGCTTGTCTCCTGTGGTTGTAATATTCCATCTTAATTTCATATTTCTTTCCCGCCTCAAGCTCAATTTGTCCACTGTACTCAGTTGCCGACTGGCTTTTCCATTTGTCTATCAATAAAACTCCATCGACCCAAAGCCTGACCCCATCATCGGTGCAAGTATAAAAAGTATATGTCTCGGAATACCTTGGCTCCACTTTTCCAGCCCATCGGATGGAATAGGTGTTCTCCCTTATAGCTTTATCGGGCGTACCCTCTCCCCAATCAAAATCTATAACCGGATCAATCCTCGTAAGTTTGAGGATGGTTAGATCCATGTTGTCATAATATTCCCCCCTAAGGCCAGTCCCCTTTCCCGAAAAATTAGCGGTTGGCTCAGCCACCGGCGATGTTACAGGGGTATATGTCGGCTTAGGTAATAATGTCGGGGACACCTTTGCCACAGGCGATGGCGGTGGTGTAAATGCTAATGTGGGCGACGGTAAATATGATGGAATAGGTGATGGCGTAAACGCAATCCCCGGAGTAGATAACGAAGTTTGTGGCGTCGACCCCTCCCCGGTAGGCGTCTTTAGGGGTGTTTTTTCGTGGGAGTTTCCCCTGCCCTCTGTATCCAAACTATGGAAATCAATATCGTATTTGTTTAACAGTTCGGATAGCTTTTCCGTCCTTATTTGCTCAAGAGGTAAATCCGGTTCCTTTTCCCTTGCATTCTCATAGATAATATATTTTCCCATGGATATGCGGTTCTTTTTGCTTAGGGAACTGTATTTTGATGAAAGCTCAATTATTTCATAATCCACTAGCTCACTATATTCCTGATTAATCCCCTTTTCTATATTATCCAAAAGTTCGTTTAGTTTTATGCTTTCATGGGATCCTTCTTTGTATGATTTTTCGTACTTGCCGTTTAAAGCAACACTAATTAGTATGGGATTCTCCTTGGTATCCCTTATAACTCCACGTTCTTTTGATACATTGATTAGCCTTAAGAGTGCTTCTTTTATGAATTCCCCTTTGAGGGCAACATCTTTTATAACTTCCTTAGCATGATCATTTACAGGCTCTACCGTCCTTACCCTCCCGCTGCCGTCAACCGTAAATCTGAAGCTAGGATTAATATCAACATCTACATATGCAAAAACACCCGCCTGGCTCACAAAACGGAGGCACAAAAATGCGACAAGAAATATCGATGCTATTCCCGCAAAAGCTTTTATATGGTTTCTTATTATTTTGTTTTTTCTGCCTTGAACGGTTTCTTTTTCTTTTACAAGTATTTTTTGCCCCAGATACATACCTTTTTCTTTTTCTACTTTTTTAAAGATACAATCATCGGTCATTACTATAGCTTCGTCTTCTTCTATTTTTATAATCGTAGCTAAATTATTCATATTTACCCTCCTTTTCAAAGCCCCATATATATTCTTTAAGATCATAAAGGTTGCTGCGCAAGATTAAGCTGACTGCTATTATAAACTTCCTATTTCTTTGAATTGTTTTTTTATTGACCTTTATATTTTTGAGCAGTTCTTTTACAGGTATGTATTTTTTTAGTGTTAGTATTTCGAACATTTCATCGTTATCCGCAATTATCTTAGCTATCCTAATTAAAAGGATCCTTGAATCTTTATGTTTCGGGGAGGATAAAACTAAATCGTTTAAAGTAATTCCAAACTGTTTTAGATTCGTCTCAAAACTGATAAGCCCCTGTCGTATCTCAATACTTTCAAACTGCCTGCTAAGATCACATGCTAAAAAACGATCTTCAAGTCTAACCGTTTCTTCTACATGGGAAAAAGGCAGCACCCTGCTGTGCTTATGATTTTTTCTAATGTAATCAATAAGCCTGCTCTTTATAACCAAGAAAGAATATTGGTGAAAGCTGTCATTCCTTTTAAGATCATATCTATCAATAGCCTCATTAAAAGCTGAAAGTCCCACACTATATTCCTCACTATTTTTATTATCCACTACCCTTCCCAATATGTTTGATACCGTTCTTATTACGTAAGATATATTATCCCCGATAAATTTTTCCCTTAAATCTATATCTCCACCTTGAATTTTTTTAATTATGGGGAAAACTGATTCGGTATCTGCTTTATCTTCTCTTTTATCAAACTGGAATACAAACAAGCATTTTCACTCCTTTAGTATAAATACGTATCAAGCAATTAATTTGGGGGTACTCTTATGTCCCTATTTTAATGTGTATAAAACTTTTTTTAGCAGTCAATAATATAAATAATGGATTAATTAATTTTAGACTCGTACCTCCTTTAACCACAACGGAGAAAAAGTCAAAATCAGTTAATTCCCAAGATTCAAGGAGGTATTGAGATGGCAGACAAAACTTTATTATGCAAGGATTGTAATTCGGAATTTGTGTTTTCCGAGGGAGAGCAAAATTTCTACAAGGAAAAAGGCTTTATGAATGAACCGCAAAGGTGTATGTCCTGCAGAGCTTCAAAAAAACAACAAAGAAGAAACAATAGCAATAATTTTGCTAGAAGCAAAAGCTTCGGAAACAGGATGGATTTTAAATC
>JAAZML010000072.1 GCA_012798835.1 Clostridium sp. | reverse complement strand
AGGGGAAAGGCCTGCCACTAGCTGTTTGCGGCTCATCTGAGGATAGGCATGGTGTTGTGTTGGCAAGATCACAGGAAGCAAGAGTGCTAGGAGTCAAAACTGGGGAAGTCATTTGGAAGGCAAAACAAAAGTGCCCAAAGCTTCTAGTGGTTCCGCCCCATTATGATGAATATTTAAAGCATTCTCGCCTGGCAAGAAAAATATATTATTCTTATACCAACCAAGTTGAGCCCTTTGGACTTGACGAATGCTGGCTTGATGTTAGTGGTTCTGTCCATCTTTTTGGGGATGGCGAGAGTATAGCAAACGAATTAAAAGAAAGAATGAAGAGGGAATTGGGTTTAACCATCAGTGTAGGTGTCAGCTATAATAAAATATTTGCAAAGATGGGCAGCGATCTTAAAAAGCCCGATGCGGTAACAGTGATCCCCAAAGAAAGATTCAAAGAAATTGTGTGGCCGCAGGAAATTGATAAAATGCTCGGGATAGGAAAGGCCACCAAACGCAAATTAAATACCTTCGGGATTAGAACGTTAGGGGATTTGGCATGTTCAGATCCAGGGTTTCTCAAGGCCCAATTAGGCATAAACGGTATGAGTCTGTGGCAATTTGCAAATGGCATAGATGATAGCCCTGTTATGGATGCCAAGGATAAAGCACCCGTAAAGAGCATAGGCCATGGGACAACCTGCACATCGGATTTAGTAAAGAATGAAGAGGTACGTTGGGTTTTCCAAGAACTTTCGTTGGGTGTATCAAAAAGGCTTCAAGAAAATGAGATTGAAGCCGAGGGTGTCCAAATAACTGTTAAAGACAACAGGCTGCATTCAAGGCAATTCCAATGCCCTCTACCATGTACAACTTCCAGCTCAATAATATTGACACAGGCGGCCTCTACCTTATTTGAGAAAAGATATGATTGGTCACACCCAGTCCGCGCCTTGACAATAAGGGCTATAAACTTGGTACAAAAGGGTACCCCCGTACAGTTGGATATTTTCCACGATTATGCGGAGCAGAAAAAGAAGGAAACTATAGATGAAACCATTTATAAAATACGGGAAAAGTATGGTGAAAAGAGTGTATCTTTTGCGAGTTTACTGGGAGATATAAAGGTTTCAGTAAAAACAAACGAAGTGGTTACGTTCCCCAATAGTTTGACAAAGTGATGATCCAAAGATTTTATCTTTATAAAGTTGAGTTTTCAATTATCGTGCTTTCAAATTAAAAACTCCAGCACCATTGACATTATCCTTGGGATGATTTATGTAGAACAACTGTTGTAAAGAAATTCAAGGGAACTATTTACATAGAACAAACTGAAGAAAAGTGGTATAATAAATGGTTGTAAAACCAATTTTGGATATGTTAAGAGGTGCAATATGTTAGAAAAATTTCAGTCAGCGGAAAACAGATACGATGAGATTAACCACAAGATTAGCGATCCTTCCGTGATAGCAAACCAAGATGAATATAGAAAGCTTATGAAAGAACACACCGAATTGGAGGAATTCGTAGGAAAATATACTGAGTATAAAAAAGTTCAGCAGGAGATTACCGATGCCAAAGAGATGCTCAATGAAAAGCTGGACAAGGAATTCCACGAGATGGTCGAGGAAGAGCTAAAGGGAGCCCAAGAGCGATTCGAGGTTATTAAAAACGAAATGAAAATACTCCTCATTCCCAAAGATCCAAACGATGATAAGAATGTTATCGTTGAAATACGGGGAGGTGCAGGAGGGGATGAGGCCGCATTGTTTGCAGGCGATCTTTTCAGAATGTATACACGTTATGCGGAAAGAAGGGGATGGAAAACAGAGATGTTAGATTCCAACCCTACGGAGATAGGGGGATTTAAGGAAGTGGTTTTTTCCATAGAGGGTACCGGCGCATATAGCAAATTAAAATTCGAAAGCGGTGTTCATAGGGTTCAAAGGATACCTACCACCGAATCGGGCGGAAGAATACATACATCTACCGTGACTGTGGCGGTATTACCCGAAGTTGAAGAGGTCGATGTAGATATAAACCCCAACGACTTGAGGATAGATACTTATAGGGCATCGGGTGCTGGTGGGCAGCATGTCAATAAGACGGATTCTGCAATACGTATAACCCATTTACCTACGGGCTTGGTTGTTACCTGTCAGGATCAAAGATCGCAGTACAAAAATAAGGATAGGGCAATGGCAATTTTAAGATCCAAACTTTATGAGACAGCGCAAATTGAGCAAAGCAGTGAGATAGCCCAAGAAAGAAAGAGCCAGGTGGGAACGGGGGATAGAAGCGAGAGAATAAGGACATACAATTATCCCCAGGGAAGGATAACTGACCACCGGATTGGGCTTACCCTCTACAAAATAGAAAATGTATTGGATGGGGAAATAGATGAAATAGTGGATGAACTTATTACTACAGAGCAGGCAGAAAAATTAGGGCACGGCGATTAGGATATTGACCTATACTTAAAAAAGCACTACATCAAAAAGAGTACCTTATAATAATGTACCCCGAATGCGAATACAAATAGAAGATAAACCAGAAAAGTGTATTCGGGGGGCAGATATGGATAACATAATTAAAATAACACTTATAGGTCTTGTCACCGGCATTACGGGAACAGGCACCGGGGGGCTTGCAGTTTTTTTTATAAAGGATATGAATCCGCGATTTTTGAGCTTTATTCTAGAATTTGCTGCAGGTTTAATGACCGCTGTTGTTTGTTTTGAACTAATCCCGGAGGCTTTTTCTTATGGGGGGACGGCTTCTGCTTTTATTGGTATACTAATTGGTGTACTAACAATAATGATAGTCGAAGAATTTATTACAAGGGCTGGGGACAGGAAACAAAAAAACAAGAAAACCGGTCTTTTAAGAGCGGGTATATTAATGGCGGTGGGTATATCCCTTCACAATTTCCCGGAAGGATTTGCAGTTGGGGCGGGTTTTGGGGCTTCAACAACTCTTGGTATTATGCTAACCACTGTTATTATGATCCATGATATTCCAGAGGGAATTGCCATGGCCATTCCCTTAAGGGCGGGGGGATTTAGCAAAAGCAAGGCTTTTTTAATTACCGTTCTATCGGGTGTCCCTATGGGTATTGGTGCTTTAGCGGGTGCCGTTCTGGGGGGAATATCCAAAGGTTTTATCGGCACATGCCTGGGATTTGCTGCAGGTGCTATGCTTTATGTAATATATGGGGAGCTGATAGCAGAGTCTAGAAGACTGCATACAGGTAGGTTGTCTCCTATAGGAAATTTAATGGGCTTTGTTTGCGGTGTGGTAGTTACATTATTAAATTAATTTTTAAAGTGCAAAAGGTTTGGTATATGCGTTACTTAGGATAAAGGGAAGCAGTAAAATTTGGGGTGTAAAGATATGAAAACTGAAATACTCAAGATAGAAATTGAAAACATAGATATAAAAAAGATAGAATATGCAGCTAAGGTTTTGCAAATGGGGGGAGTTGTGGCCTTCCCAACCGAAACAGTTTACGGGCTGGGGGCCAACGCCTTGGATGTAAAAGCCGTTGAAAAAGTTTTTAGGGCAAAAGGCAGACCAACGGACAACCCCCTAATTCTACATATAACTGATCAGGGATCTATTGACAAATTAGTTCTATCGATCCCTTCTAAAGCAAAAACTTTAATGGACAAATTTTGGCCCGGTCCTTTGACTATTTTGTTTGAAAAATCTAAGCTAATACCCGACATAATTACCGCAGGACTCCAAACGGTTGGCTTGAGAGTACCCTCCCACCCTATTGCCCTTGCCCTAATTCAGGAAGCGGGAATACCCATAGCCGCTCCTAGTGCGAATACATCCGGTAGACCTAGTCCCACGGCTGTAAGCCATGTTATGGATGATTTATACGGCAAGGTGGACATAATAATAGATGGGGGTTGTGCAAGGGTTGGAGTTGAGTCTACAGTCCTTGATATGACTATTGATCCCCCGATGATATTAAGACCGGGCGGGATATCCTTTGAGGAGCTGACTGCTGTTATTGGGGATGTGGCGATGGATAAGTCACTGAGGAATAAAAATCTGGAGGGGCTTGCGCCTAGGGCACCGGGGATGAAATATACGCATTATTCCCCCAAGGCCGATATTATTGTTGTTGAGGGTGAGATTTTAAAAGTTGTTGAAAAAATAAAGGCATTAGCAAAAGGATGTAAGGCAGATAATATTGCTGTTGGTATACTTTCCACCGAGCAGACAAGTGCATTTTACAACGGCACGCCAACAATTTCTGTAGGGGATCGACAGAATCCCAGAACCATTGCATCAAACCTTTTTAAGGCGTTAAGGGATTTTGACAATATTGGCGTAAAACTTATACTTGCCGAAGCAATAAGTGATCAGGGAATAGGTCTTGCAATAATGAATCGCTTGGAGAAGGCCTCTGGTTATAACATTATCAGAGTTTGAAACTAAAATAGCAAAACCTAGGGTCGTATCAGCGGGGAAATTGCCCAAATATGATACATACGATTGGGGAGAGGAGCTCTAAAGATGAAAAAGATTCTTTTTGTATGCACGGGGAACACATGCAGAAGCAGTATGGCGGAGGGACTTTTTAATTTTGCCATAAAAAACAGCGAAAAGGGGTTGGAGGGCTACAAGGGTATTTCGGCTGGTGTATCCGCTTTTGAAGGGTATGGGGCAAACCCTAAAGCGATAGAAGTGCTAAAAGAGGGTTACGGGATTGACATTAAAACGCATAAATCCCGTCGGCTTACAAAGGGTGATATCGCTGAGGCGTTTTTGATACTGACAATGACTTATGATCACAAAAATGCAATTATAAAAATGTTTCCTGAGGCGCTGGAAAAGGTTTGGGTATTAAAAGAATTTGTTTTTGGAGGCAAAAGGGGCGAAAGCTCTACATGTATGAATATCCCCGACCCCTATGGTATGTCGGCAGAAACCTATAGATACTGTGCAGGAATTCTAAAGCAGGCTATTGATGAGTTGATGTCGAAGCTTGAACCTTTATAGCATAAAAGAAGTGGATTTTTCAAACATTTATACAAATTACTCCTAAAACAGATGACAAATCATATGTTATATTATATCATAATTATTAAGTGAATGGATACCCTTGGGATTTTTTTCGCATATCGTAAATTCGTGATTTAGGTTTGCATGCGTTATCCGTTATATGGGCATTCGTGGTGGTTATGCTTAAGTTATAGCATGCGGTTTGTATTGAGGCGGAATGTAAAGAGGTGTTTATAAAATAAACGGAAATAAAAAGGTTCTAGACCCCTCGCATAGCAAACGGGCGGGGGCGGCTAGCATTAGGAATGTAAGAACTAATAACCTATGCAAAAGAAGTGAATGGGGAATAATTATATTCCTGATTCTCATTTTAATTTCCCCTTTTATGCTGGTGCTCAATGATGGATATGCCTACGTAAAGATACCCGGGCTTTATTTTAGGAGCGTGTTTATATGTCCCTTCAGGCTTATTACCGGTCATAATTGTCCCTTCTGCGGCATGACAAGGTGTTTTGCTTCTTTGGGTTGCGGCGATTTTGCCAGTGCTTTTGCGTTTAACAAGGCGGGAATTTTGGTATACGTATTTTGTTTATCAGAGGTAATACGCAGGAGCGTGAGAGGCAGGTTAGAAGGTCATCATAACATTATCAAGTCAACCGATTATGCGGCAAAAATCTCTTTTTTGCTCATGCTAATTGTTGCCATAGCCGATTGGATTATTACTTGCATTTAGCGGTGTCTAAAACCCCTGCAAAATTTTTTGACACAAGGATTCTAATGTTATAAAATATACTACTAGAATACCTTTATATCTGATGATAAAAGGCCAAAATAAAATAGCCCATAAGTACAGGGTTACTTGTAAATATCGAGGAGGCTTAGTATGAGAATCGGGATTGGAAGTGATCATGGGGGTTTCAACCTAAAGGGTAAGATAATAAACCACCTAAAGGAAAATGGCTACAACATTCGGGATTTTGGGACGCATAATATAGAATCTGTGGATTATCCAGAATTTGCCCGTGAGGTAGCGGAAGCAGTAAAGAGCGGAGAATGTGATAGGGGTATTTTGGTATGTGGAACGGGCCTTGGGATGTCTATTGCAGCAAACAAGATACCAGGAATCAGGGCTGCTGTGTGTACCAATACCTATATGGCAAGGATGAGCAGAAGACATAATGATGCGAATGTGCTAGCTCTTGGGGAACGGATCTTGGGTTTTGATATTGCAATAGATATAGTTAAGGTATGGCTAAGGTCTGAATTTCTTGGGGAAAGACATACAAATAGGATAGATAAAATTAATAAAATAGAGAAAGAATACAACAAATAGGAGATGTGAAGACCTATGGATAATGTTTTTATTATGGATCATCCACTAATACAGCATAAGATATCGCTTTTAAGGGACAAGAATACCCAAACAAAGGAGTTTCGTGAGTTAGTTTCGGAAATATCTATGTTGATGGGGTACGAAGTTACGCGGAACATGCCCCTCAAGGAGGTAGAAATCGAGACTCCCGTTGGTGTGGCCAAGACAAAGGTTATATCCGGCAAAAAGATGGGTATTTTACCCATACTAAGGGCGGGATTGGGCATGGTCGATGGAATGTTAAGACTATTGCCAATGGCAAAGGTTGGGCATATGGGTTTGTACAGAGAACCCGACACGCTCAAACCGGTGAAATATTACTGCAAGCTCCCCTCTGATGCCCATGAAAGGGAAATAGTTGTGCTAGAGCCCATGCTTGCGACCGGCGGTACGGCATCGGCTGCAATAGGCTATCTTAAAGAAAATGGCATAACCGGCATCAAACTAATGTGCCTTGTTGCATCGGAGGATGGAATAGATAGACTTAGAAAGGAGCACCCGGATGTGATGATATTTTGTGCTTCCATAGACAAAAAGTTAGACAGTCATGGGTATATTCTTCCGGGATTGGGTGATGCGGGGGATAGGCTGTTTGGTACTAAATAAAGTGCGGGGGGTGAAAGTTTATGAGGCCATCGTGGGATGAATATTTCATGGAAATAGTTGAGCTTATAAAAACTAGATCGACCTGCCTTAGGCGTCAGGTTGGTGCTATTATAGTAAAGGATAAAAGAATTCTCTCAACAGGCTACAATGGTGCCCCGATGGGTTGTAAACACTGTGTCGAGGTGGGTTGTATGCGGGATGCACTAAAGATACCATCCGGGCAAAGGCATGAAATTTGCAGAGCCATGCACGCAGAACAAAACGCAATAGTACAGGCGGCATATTCGGGCACCAGCATTAATGGAGCAACTTTATATGTTACCCATCAACCCTGTGTGCTGTGTGCTAAAATGTCCATAAATGCTGGAATTAGGAGGATTGTATTTAGGGGAGATTATCCGGATAAGCTTGCTATGGATATGTTAGAGGAAGGCGGTATTAGGGTTATAAAATTTGAACCGGATGATAAAATTTAATATAAATTTAGTTTCAGTTTAATACTAAGTAGTGTTATAATCTAAATAGCACTGAGTGCAAGATACAAATGATTAAATGACTCTGATAGGAGAAGGGTGTTGACAATGATTTATGAATATGTTATTTCCTTTGCCCTAGCATTTATTGTGGCATTTTCTTTTACGCCGGTAGCGAAAAAGATTTCTTTCAAGTTGGGGGCTATTGATGTGCCTGATGACCCAAGGAGAATACACAAAAAACCTACCGCAAGGCTTGGGGGATTATCTATATTTATCGGATTTATGGTTTCGCTTACATTTGGGATTGCATGTACATACATTAATAAGACGGGTATTATCCCAAGCAAACAGCTTATTGGGCTTCTTATGGGGGCTGTTATTATAGTTACTGTTGGTATTATTGACGATGTCAAACAGTTGGGACCAAAAATCAAACTGTTTTTCCAAATTATTGCTACCGTAATCGTAATAATAATTTCCGGTACCCGGATTGTAAACTTAACCAACCCCTTTATCGAAGGAGGAACAACCCAGCTTAGCAATTATATATCTTATCCTTTGACCGTGCTTTGGATAGTAGGTGTTACCAACGCAATCAATTTAATAGATGGACTTGACGGTCTTGCGGCGGGAGTTTCATCAATATCATACCTTTCCCTATTTTTTGTTGCTCTCATAACAGGGGATCCGGAAAGTGCACTAATTACCATAATTCTGGCCGGTTCCACACTGGGTTTTTTGCCATACAATTTCAATCCGGCAAAGATATTTATGGGGGATACGGGCTCAACATTTTTAGGTTTTACCCTGTCAATTGTTTCGATTCAGGGGATGCTGAAATTTTATGCAGCCCTATCAATTGCGATACCGCTGCTGGTGTTGGGTTTGCCGTTGTTTGACATCTTATCTACAGTAGTTAGAAGGCTTTTAAAAAGAAAGCCCATCATGCAGGGAGATAGAGGACATCTGCATCACAGGCTCATGGATATGGGCTATAGCCATAAACAGGCGGTCCTTGTTATGTATACACTGAGTGCAACATTAGGGCTTAGTGCCATCGTCTTGGCGGACAGGGGTTTTGTTAGTGCGATAATTTTGGTAATTACCGTTGCCATTTTTGTTATTGGCGGCGCAAAATATATGTTGGAGAACGATGAAATAGAATTCATAGAAGAAGATAAAAAAGAAACAGAGACAGTAAATCCAGTGATCGGCAAGCAGGGACACGGTAAATTAGATATACATGGTAAGAGAAATTAATTATATTAAAATAATATTTCAAATCAAACAAAAACCATAAAAAGCAATTTTCATAGTAAATTATGCTTTGAAGTTATCTATGCATTTTCCAACAAACATTTATAGTTTTGAATCAAATTCTTTTCAGAGTCAGAGTCAAAGGTTCCAGGATATTCAACTTCTTTTTGGGAAATAAAGCTTATGATACATATAATATTTGTATATAAGGTATCATATATTATGGGAAGAAATAACGTTGCTCCAAAATCCAAATATCCTAGATGATTTACAAAAAACGCAGAAGCCCAGGGATGAATATTATATTCGATTAGAAATTATTATGCCCATTTTTAGAAAATAAGATAGATAAAGTGGAGGCGATTTTATGAGCCAAGTAAAAATATTTGACATTAAAAATTTGAAAGAATTGAGAGGCTGCAGCCCATTTATTGATCGATTGACAAAAGATAAAATAAAAAAATATGCAGATTTGTTTCTAAATTTAAAGCTTATTGCAGAAGACTATATTATTGATGGAGGTGATATAATTGATGGAATTGCTGTGGACAGTAATAACAATCCCATAATTTTATTGTTTCAAGAAGAAGAAAGAGATAACATCATAGGCCAGGGTATTTATTATTTAGAATGGCTTGTTAGACATAAATATGTTTTTAGCGAGAATTTGGCAAAAAGCGGTCTTAGCATAAGTGCAGCAAACATCAATTGGGGTAATGTGGGGATTCTATGCGTTGGCCATGATTTTTCGAAATACGATAAATGTGTGGCAGCCCATATTGATCAGAATATAGAGCTTATTAATTGCTGTAAATACGGATCCGAACTGCTTACGTTTATAACCGTTTATGAACCGGAGGGCCGAAGGTCCAAAAAAGAAAATTTGGTATTAGCTATGGGCGAAGAGGATGAACACAATAAACTTAAAAGATTTATCAAGGTCTTTGACACCCCGAGGATTGGCTACTGTGAGATTGAGAACAATCGCCATTATGTGGTTTTCCCCAACAAACAAAGAAATGAGATCTACGAAATACCTACACCAATTTATATTGCCCAAAGTCAGTTTGTCCTTGTTGACGAATATAGTTGTTTTAAATATGTTTTCCCGTATTGGGTGGGCGATAACGAAATAATAACTTCCAACATAAGCAGTTTTGCAGTAGTAACAATAAATGATTCAGGTATTTTTATAAATAAAGGTGATAATGAGTATCTGCCCCTTAACAATATCCCATCCAATATTAAACTGAGGGATAAAAACATTGTATCTATAGATAACGATAACAATTTTATTAGATTTTACAGGCAGGCAAAGCATAATGCGGATAGTTTTATGTTTTCAGCCAAGATCAAAGAACATATTTTTGTATTTGTTTTAAAGGTTCTGCCCGGAGGTGTTTTACTAAGGGAGATAGAGACGGGGAAGGAATTTTTTAAATCTATGGATACGGATAAAATAAATTTTAAGGAACAACAGATATTATGTCTTAAAAATGGAAGTATTGTGCACTCAATAGCTTCGGGAAGATTTTACACACTTTCGAGCTTTTATGACAGGTTTGAATACGGTGTGGTGGAAATAAAAGAGGGTCTAACCTTCCTAAAGAAGCTTTCCGGAGAAAAAGTAATAATAAATGATGCACCTCCCTACTTAAGAGTAGGGCAAGTGGCCTATGTGGACGAATATAATAATTTTTGTGGCGTAGAAGATGATGGACTAGAACTAGGGGACGATGCGGTCAAAAGGAATATTACCAATATCCAAACCTTTAAAAGACAGGATAAAAAAGAGAGAATAGAAGTTACAAAGCAAATTTTGGTTTTAGGAAATAAGGCCTACGAAAATTCATACAAACTTTGCCTTCTAAAGTTTGGTTACAGGGCGGAGGTTTTGGAAGGATTTGAGCCTTGGGCAAAAATTAGCACCGAACTTAAAGAAACCGATATCGTTGTTGTTGTCACTTCCCATGTATCCCATGATAATATGTGGAGAGCTAAAAAAGAGATAGAGGATATACCTGTCATTTACTCAGAATTTGATGGAGCCAACAGAATATTAGAGCAGGTTCTTGCAATAGAGCAGGGACAAGATGGGGATAACTCGGCGTCCTAATCTCTATTCCCCCGGGAACATGAATGTTAAAGTTTTTACTTTATTTTACCGATAAATTAAAGTGAAATACCATTTCACTGACAAATTAAAGTGAAATACCATTTCACTGACAAATTAAAGTGAAACATCATTTCACTGACAAATTAAAGTGAAATATCATTTTACCCGGGGGTCATTCTGTGAAAAAATATACGAGTGTTTTAACCATTGCTGTGCTTATTTGTCTTTTGGTTTTGCCCCTCAAGAACACTGTTTTTGCGGCTCAAAATCCTATACAAATCTCCGTTGTTTCCTTCGCAGAAGATGGGAATTTGGAGCTTAAATGGAACAATCCATCGGGAGCAAAATCTTATAAATTAGTCTATCATGAACCCAATGGAGACCTAAAAACCGTAGAGGCTACCGGTACACAGGTACAAAGTACGCATGTATTATCGGGTATAAAAAACGATTATATTTACGATATTTTCATAGAGATTTATGACGAAGAAAATTGTGAAGGAAACCCGATAGGGAAAGGGCTTTTATACTTTTTACCGGGTATTAGTTTCCGTGTTGAAAGGGTAGGACAGGAAAGGACGGAGCTTGCGGGTGGGGGTTTTGAAATCGGGGATAAACCGCAATTAAAGCTAAAATGGTCTATGCCCAGGGTATGGGTCGACAATAATAAGGCAGTTATTGCGGCGAATGAACAAGAAGCCAAAACTTATATATGCCAAAAGCTAAAGGACATATATGGATTAGATTTTTCGATAGAGGATCTGGGATTTAGATTCAATATTTCTACCGACTATTCCTTGCTAAACAGCGGCCCTGATGTAAGTTCGGTTATAATTGAGGACGGGGTGCAGGGATTTGGAGCTTATGTATCTGGCAATACAGACAGAAGCGCTGTGGTCGCCAATGAATCTGGGAATATGAGTTTTAATCTTTTGGGCAGAAAGGATGAGTATGCATCTATGCCCGATGTGTCGGAGCAAGATGTTCTTTTGCATGATGGAATACTTCCTGGCACAGTGTATTATATGAATATAACCCCCATATTTAAATTTGATAAGGAAGTACCGGGTTTAAGCTCTTTTATATATTATAAAAGCAGTCCGATTTTGGGGGACAAGCCCTATACGTACACCTATACACGATTTCAATTATCCAAGGATACAGAAAACAACATTTACGCTAAGGTTTATAGAGTGAACCAGGGAAGCCTTAATATGCCGAATATGTTTTATGAAATTCAGGCAAAAAATGATCCCAACAGTGCCGATGATTGGGAAAACAAAAAGAAAATGGATGATAGTTCATTTCCCTATGGTTCCGACAGCGCCATAACGGTTATAACGGGTGTGGCGGCGGATAATGAAATATATTACCGGGTTGTGGCAAAAACCGATTCCCCTTCCGATTGGCTTGAATCCCAGCCCCTGCCCTATAAATTGGCAGAAGATACAGGCAAGCCACAAGCGCCAAGCGATATCAGTATAATCGGGAGAAATGCCGTATCAAAAGAGGATGGAGAGAGCTATAAAAAATCTACAGATATCACCATATCGTGGAAAAAGCCTGCTAACTGGGAGCAAATCAAATCAAATACCGTTCCTGAAAAGGATATTGTATTTCATGTGTTGTTAAGCACAAGGCCAATAAATACCGATACCACAGAAAAATCCGAACTTATAGCTGAGGGTGTAAATCACGGATCATTTCCTATAAAGTACAGAAAGGTGCTGTATTTTTCATCAAAATGCGTGCAGGAGAATGGAGACAGGCTTGAATATACCATAAAGGGGCTCGAACTTTTCAAGGGCGAATATTTTAGAAGTATGGCTGGCGATGAACCCGAAATTGTCCTGGATGATATTGGGGACACCGAGGGGTATCCGGAGTTTTTGCTTCCTAACACGGTATATTATATGCAAATGTGTGCAACAATAGCAGAATCAAGGAATGCCGTTGAAGATGAATTGCCGGACAAATCTGTGATAGTAAGCTTTACCACATTATCAGTAGGCGAGGTAGAGGTGCCTCTGGCCCAAAATCTGAGGATCTCAAAAAATGATGCTGATGTTAATATTGATGAGACGGTTGAAATATCTAACTATGTAGAACTTCAGTTTGAAAAGACAAATATAAATTGGGATAACTATGCAGAAGACACGGATGTAGAAAAAGAGGTATTTTACGATATATATATGGGGTCTAATCCGAACGCAAATACTTTTAGAATGATAGGAACCACGGAAGATTTGGAGGGAGACCTGGTGTTTTCAGGTGTAGAGGATGCAAAAAATAAAAGCATAAGGGCGACAGTAAGACATTTTTCACACGATACCGATGCATACACAGCTTTTGGGGATGCTCTAAGACCCAACAGCACATATTATTTTTATATAAAAACAAGACTTAAAATTGGTGATGCCGAAAGAGAATCCCTGCCCACTGCAGCAGTATCTGTTACCACAATAAAGGGTATTTATGAGCAGCCGGACGAGTCTAACAAAAGGCCCTTGGCGCCAACGGATTTTGCAATAGCAATGGATGGAGACAACAACCCCATGGTGGAAAGTACTAAGGCAAAATTTATGTGGAGCAAAAAGGAAGACGGGGTTGTCTATGAAATTATTTGCAGCTCCAAAAGGGTTGAACCCAACGAACAATTTAATATATCTTCGGATCCGGTGTCAAAAAGTTTTTCTGAGGAATTTGGGGATATCATACTCGATCCCCTGTTGCCAAATCCGGAAGAAGGGTTTGAGTATGAAGCAATCAGCGGTGAATGTCAACTGACAATAGATAGATGGTTGTTTCCAAATAGGCTGTATTATTTTAGTATTAGGGCGGTGGATAAAGAAGACAGCACAAAATACAGCCCCTGGGTTAGTATCCCCGTCACCACATCCCTTATTGAACAGCCGGAATATTTGGAACTGGTAAGTGATGTGGGGCTTGGGTTCTTCTTTACTGATGCCGATGTAAACGCAAAGGCAGATGATTATAAGGTGTATTTAAAATCAAGGGGAGAGCTTACCGGAAGATATCTATCCCAAAACAAATACACAATTTTTAAAATGAATGAGATCTGCTATGTAAGAATATTGGGCCTTGAGCCAAATACCTATTATGATGTGGATGTCCATAAGGGAAATAATACAATTCCCAAATTTAGTGGTGAAAACATGAAAACAAGGGATGATCGCCATCAAATCGAAATAGTATGGGATGGTATTTATGGCTATAAGTACGAGGTTGCTTTAAAATCATACTTTGATGACGACTATATTACCTTGACAGACGATAATCTGCAAGAATATGCCGTAAGTGACGGAAGAGTACTCCCCTATTATACCGAAGAAAATAACAAAACTTTTGAAAACAACCACGAATATTGTTTCGCAAGGATAAAATCTATTCCCGTAAGAGTGGGCGATGGGGATGTCCAAAACATATCCCTTAACCCCAATACCAAATATTACATAAAAGTAAGGGCGATAAAGGAAGATCCTGTGGAAACAGACAAGGTATCATATTCAAAATACGCTGGGCCTATAATTGGCAGGACAGAGTTTGATCAAGAAGAATATGATAAAGAAGATGAGGAAAGGCGAAAAGAGGAGGCACTTCACGATGCTATGCAGCAATTTGGAAGGTGGCTGTACTGGAGGGTGGATATAGGAAATGGATTTTCCAATAAGCTTTTAATAAAGGGTGAAAGAATGGTAAATGCAATTGAAAATAGCGGTGCCAACCCCTTTATACTGGATATATCGAATATTGCCCAAGGCCTAGACAGTGATATTATATATATTCCCGAAAATGTTATTGAAGCTTTGAATAGGGAAAATAAAAGCCTTGTTATAAAGACGATGGATTCTGAATACAGCATAAGACCCCAAACTTTTACAGGTAATAATCCAGAACTTATAAAGATAAAGGATAAAGCAAATATAAATGGCGTTTATTATAGGCTTGTAATAAATCGTATGGCAAAATCGGTAAGGCCTCTGCCAAAAGATTGCATACCTGCAGCAATACAAAATCGCCTGGATGTAGACATTATAGGCATAAGCATAAGTGTACCAAGGCTTGAGCATGAAATAAAAAACAAAATATATAACGAGGACACGGGACTTTTACAAGAAAAGCTAAAAAGGGCTTATGATAATATTCATCGGTCCGCAAAATTTGGAGAGATGGCCAATGAATTTATCGAGGATATTGAGTTGGAATTGTCACAATACATAAAAAAAAGAATCGAGGGAGGTACAGACATGCATCCTGTAATTTCCCTAACCAAGGCAATCCAAACATTTGATAGGCCCATGATGATAAAAATGTACATAAACGATGATACAGGGGGGATTAAACTACCCTATGTTTTATACGACGATGAAAGGGACTGGAGAAAGCTGGTTCACAATACCGCTTTTTTGGGCAATAGCATGGTTTTCAATGTAGTCGGCACCGGTGAATATGCCATTTTCTCACTAAATCTTTCCCCCTTGGATGTACCGAGCAATTACCCTGCGGGAGATGATATAAAGACATTTATAGAAAAATACGACATGAGAGAGATATTTGGTTCTATGGAAACTTTTTATCCGGAGGATGCCGTTACAATAAAAGAAATTATTTTATTGTATGAAGAAGTGCTGGGCAAAGGGGCCCAAAGTTTTGGTCTTACCATAAGCCAGAAGGCAAATAAATACGGGCTAAAAGATCTTTTGGGGGTTGGCGGTATTTTAAGAGACGCTAACCGGCAAGAAACAGCCTTTGTTGTAATGGAGATATATTCTGAAAAAACCGGGGTTGATACCAGAAACCTAATACCTAAGGGATATATTTTCATTAGTGATGAAAACAAAATTGACGATGAATATTTTAAACATGTAACGATGGTGTTGGATTTGGACGTAATGAAGCTTGATAACAACAATGCATTTATACCCGAGAAAAATGTAAACCGTGCAGAGCTGGCCAGCATCTTTATAAAACTTCTAGAACTTATTGGAGGGTAAATATGACGATATTTCGAAGGGGTAAAAACATAGTCTTATTTGCAATATTTGTACTGATATGTCAAATGGGGAGTTTTAATGTATATGCCGGCGATGCACAAACAAAAAATCTGGTGCTTCATACACTAAATCCTGATGAACCAGCTATAGGATATAACCGTTTTGATGGTTATTATGCGGATGTTAAGTGGGATGCTTTGTATCTCCCCCTTAGTTCTCCATATTATTTCAATACAGGATACACCAAGTTTTATACCCGTGAAATACCAAAACCCTATAAAGGCGGGGGTGCCCGTTCTTTTAAGGAACAGATAGTTGTGACAAACACTGATGGTGAATTTAAAAATGAACAGCATAGACTAAAAAACCTTAAATCCGGTACTATTTACTATATAGATACAACCGCCTACTGTGATTACAATTATGATCAGGGCTCGAATATAACCAAAGGTACGGGCCCCGAATCAACAGCTTCAAACAGAATCAAGGTTATGACAGATATCAATGTAGACGCCTATTCAATTGAGGATAATAAGATTAAAATCATTTGGGATGATGTTTGGAATACCGATGGGAGGATAGACTATAAGCTGTATGTATCCGAGGACAAGAGTTTTTCTAATACCCCCCCATTATACGTAAGAAAAGGGCAGATAGGGGGAGATGGCCCGATTCAGGTTAATCAGGAGACGGGGAAGCTTGAGTATATTTATACAGCACGGGATCCGGGGCGAGTTTATCATATAAGAATAGAGCCGGATGTAAACGATAACGAGCTGGAGAAGAACCAATACAGTAATATTGTTTCAGTAAGTACATTCATACTTGTAAAGACTACAAAAATTTCAAATGACAGTTTCGGTGCGGTGTGGAGACTTGACTGGACCCCAGTTGTTACCGGGCTTGGTGACAGCGATATAAAAATAGTTTATCATATTTATGAGGGGGTAGTGGGTTCGTCGGAGTTGCCTAAATATGTGGCAGAAGTAAGCGATGTCAGCTTTTTTGTTACCGTGCCCCCCGATGGGGTAGAAAATTATTTTATTATAAAGGCATTGGTTACGAGGGGTGGCCATGATGTTTATGAAGGAATAAAGATAGAATCCCAGGAAATTACATTAAAGGAGCAGGAGATTGCTTTTTACCCTGCGATGCCTGAAGTGGTGGATAAATTTCTTAGTGAAAACGGGGATGTTATTGCAAGTTATGATCAAAATCTTACCCCTCAAGAGGCCACAATAATCTGGAGAGCACCCCTAGATGGAAACGGGGAGATGGATGAAAACATTGTATATGATATATGGGTTATAGAGGATCCGGATTTAATCGATAACCCGCCGCCCGAGGCACTCAGGGCCCAGAACCTAAGCATAGAGAAGGGGGCGTATATATCCTATGACAGCAAAGTTATAGGGCATAGCTATACGGTTTTAGAACTAACCCCCAATTCCACTTATTATTTTAAAATAGTTGCCAAAAGGCAGTTTTTAGAGTACGTCGACGATGTTTTACAGGGGATAATGTATCAATCCGATTCGGCTTTCAAGGTCATTGTTACACCGCCAAAAGGGCCTATCGACCAGCCATTAGTACCGGCAAGACCTCCTTTAAAGGTCAAAAAATATGCCGATGGTAGGCATGCTATTACCGAGGATTCTATCACCATCCAGCTTCAAAATATGTGGTATGAAAAATTTAATACGGAAAAGAAACAATGGGAATATATAAGAACGGAAAAATTAGACGAAAATGATATCCCTCCCTTCATACCTACAGATGAGTCGGGATCAAATGAGGGGGATGGGGACGATCCCATAGGGGACGATGGACCCGAAAAAATTGTGATCGATGGCGTGCATTATAGAAAAGTAATTTATGATCCCGAGATTAAAATAGATGTAGGATGTATCGAATTTGTTGAGGGTATGTCATACGATGGTATCGAAAATATTCCGGCTGACTGGGTAACCAATTTTTCTGTTAATCCCAACGATCCGTTGGAAAATCCCCTGCTTAGCGCCGATGGCAATAAACATAATATTGATATCAAATTAACCGGATTGGAAGCAAATACGGCATATGTTGTGTGGGTAAGGGCAGTGCGGCCGGATATGGGACTTGTATCAGAGGCATCAGTACCTATAGTAGTGACCACGGATCCTATTATAATACCGCCGGATGAAAAACCCATTGTACCGTTTTTTAACTATAGCATGCCGGGGGATGTATATATAGATCTAGGGTGGGAATTTAATCCTGGATATAGCTATTATATCAAGTATGGAATCGAGGATAATATAAATTCGTCCATCGGAACCTTTGAGATCACACAAGAAGAATTTAATGACTCTATGTACTATAGGGTTGGGGGGCTGAATCCCGGAACGCTTTATTATTTTTGGCTGCAGGCCGAGGCACACCCGGCAGGCGGAGCTATTGCTTCCCAATGGAGCGATTCTTATTTGGTGAGTACATTGGATATTGTGGCACCCGAAAGCCCAAAGGGGTTTGGAATAAAAAACAGCGCCGATGCTGTAACAAAAAACACCATTACCTTTGAGTGGATGCAAGATGAGGGTTTTGGTTACATACTAGAGATTTCACATGATGCGGATTTTGAGGATTCCATCGAATATGAAACGGGTGAGAGTTCCGAATATACAATTGAAGGCCTTATATCAAACCACCGCTATTATGCAAGGCTCTACGCCTATGATCCTGTAAAGGCTATGCGATCTGCCGCAACACATACCATATCGGTCAGAACTAAAAGCAGTAGTGATGATTACGATTCGAATGTTGATATTGAAGAAGTAATAACCGGTGATTTTATTGATAAAGCTGATACCGTAGAAAATGGGGTATGGAATATAAAAATAACGGGTATAAATGCGGATCGTTTTATCGAAAGGGTCATAAAAGATAATAAATTAGATGTAACAATCGATCTTACGGATGCACCTGGGACTTATGAACAATTGAGACTGTGCATCAGTAATAGGGTTTTTGAGGGTTTGACCAAACTTTCCGAGAATCTGACAATAAAGACGGAGAAATTTTCTTTTACGATAAGACCGGGCACATTCCCTGGTAATGCTTATGTTTTCCCGGCAAATAAAGAATATGAGACGGATTATATCATAAATATATCCCACCCCAAGGATATAGATACCTCAGCAAAAAACATGGTATTCAAGGGGGAGGTATTCAGCATCGGAATTGACTTGATAGATGGTGGGAACGTTGTACCGGTATCATCACTTCTAAGACCTCTTTTGGTTTTAAGAGAATTTAAAGATGAATACAAAATGGGAAAAACTACAGGGCTTTGGTTAAATAATAGAACAAAAACATGGGAAGAATTGAATACAAAATACATTATTGATCACGATAGGAATAAAGGTAGCCTCATGTATGGAATGATCAAAATGGGTGATACCATTATAGGCGAGCCGGGTTATTCTTATTTTGACGATGTATATTATCACAAATACGAAGACTCTATAAACAATGTTGCCTCCTTATATCATTTAAATAGCGTATCTGGGAGACTCTTTGAGCCCGATAATTATGTAACACTGGGTCAGGCGTTAAAATTTTTGATGGACGTTTTGGGTTTCGAATATGATAGCAATTTCATGAAAGGGGCTTCCAGAGCCGGATTTATCTCCACGACAGGTAAGGAAGACCCTAATAAAAATTGTACGGCAGAGGAAGCCTATACAATGATTGTAAGGTTATTTGAGCTAAAGACAGGCAAAGTTTTAGAACTGCAGGAAAAGCATGAGTTTATCGAAAAAAATGGGCTATATATTATGGACGATGATAAAAGACCTATAGCTAACGATAAATATATAAAAAGGGGCGAGATGTTGGCGCTTATCGAAAAGATTTTAGTATATACTGGGGAGTTGGAATAAATATCTGGATATTTTTTTAAAAAATAGCCTTTTAAAAAAGGATTTGGGGTGCATAATAGTGAATATAAACAGTATAAAGGTATACATAATAACCATGGTACTAACCGTTGCCTTTAGTGTCCAAAAAGTCGATGCGGGAGGGGCTATATACCGGCTTTCGGATTTGACTTCCCAAAAGGCGAGAATTACCATAAGCATACCTCCTGAAAGCCTGGATGAAAACGGTGTGGCGATTGCCTATTATCATCTGGAAAATGGCAGGGTTTTGCACATTGGTTATGAGATCAAAAAGGGTGCTCCAAAGAAAGTAAGTCTTGATTATGATCTGGCGGGGGCTATACCCCCCATACGCATAAATCTCATAGACATTAATGATCAGGATTGGGTGCCTTTTAATGATATAAAAGAAATAGATGCTAAAGAATACATTATACATCTTCGCAATGCAGGAATTATAAAGGGTATGCCCGATGGCTCCTTTAGACCCTACAACAAAATCACACGGGCTGAGTTTATGGTTCTTATCGTAAAGGCGCTAAATATTGAGGGGAGAGTAGAAAATACGAGTCAATTTGAAGATTTGGAAGGACATTGGGCAAGGAATATAATTATGCTTGCGTCGGGGCATGGGCTGATTTCTGGTTATGAAGACGGGACGATAAGGCCCGATAACCCGATAAGCTTTGCGGAGGTCAGTTCAATTATATCCAGAGCTTTTTCTTTTAAAACCACAAGAAACGGAATTTACTCAAAGCTTAAAAAAGATATGTGGTACAGTGATTCGGTTAAAAGGATGTTTGATGTAGGAGTTTTATCGGCTGAAGACAGCCTTTATAATACATTTGCAGAAGACAACCCGATAAATCGGGCAGATTGTTCGATGATGATAAGTCGGGCGCTTTCAACATATTAATAGGGGGATTTTAAAATTACAACGAAACATTTTTAAGGGGATAACGTTTTGGATGCATTTTTTTATACCCATCAGTGGCCGAATTAAATTTTTTAAAAAATAATACATGTATATCCTTTTATATTAAGGGTTATAATTTTACTATGATTATGCCTGTTTCTCATGATTGGCATGGTGTGGTATAGGGGGATATATATGCAAAAAAATACGAGGTATTACTTTTATTTTGTATTAATATTGATAATGCTATTTACAATTGGGTATACAAAGCTTTATTATAGTAAGGGATCAACTTCTTTTGCCCTTGAAAAAGCATTTGAAATTTCGGGTGCAAATTTTGCAAACGGAGAATTCTATGTTAATGCTGATTTGGGGGAACAATATAGAAGTATTGATGAACTTTCAAAGACAATTAATAACATTGCCCAGGATTTGGGCTTAAATGAGGATGAGGTATGTCCTAGAAAGTTTGCCGATGATGATTCTAAAATAGAACTAAAAGGTTCTATCGGGGCGGGTAGAAGGCTCAGTATTTATGCCAAAGCCCCAAAAAAAAGTACGGAAGAAAGGTTTCATATATCTATAAGTATAATTACGGATTATTTGAAACTTGGAGATATTTACGATAAACTGTTTTATGTTCTCGACAAATATGGAATAAGATCGGGGATAAACATGTGCATTACTGGGTACTACGAGGGGGAGCGGGGGGAGAGAGAACTAAATAAAGTCATAAAAAAAGTATTATGCAGCATGGATGCTAAGGGAATCAGCAGCATTTGGGATTCAGGTCTGACAAGCATTTGTGCCTATTCACCCGCAATAGATAATACCCTATTGCTAGATGGAAAAAAGATTAATATGAATTTGGCAACGAGGTATAATTCGTATGAGAACAAAACCTACATATGGGTTGCAATTCCAGTAATAATGATTGAATATTAGAAAAATATCCGTAGATCGGTATACAAAAGACAAAATTTTAAAAAAACGAAAGGAAGAATCGATGTGCCAAAATTAATAATAAACAAAGGTAACCCTTTGAATGGAAAAGTAAGAATAAGCGGTGCAAAAAATTCGGTTCTGCCCATCATGGCTGCATCAATTTTGGGTGACGGAGAAAGCATATTAGACGAAATTCCAAATCTTACAGATGTGAAAATTATGTGTGACTTATTAGAGTCCTTTGGTGTAAATGTTAAGTTTACTGAAGAAGAATCAAAACTCCACATTATTTTAAAAGATATTATAAACACAACAGCTCCCTATGAGCTGGTTAATAAAATGCGGGCATCTATACTTGTTATGGGGCCTTTGCTGGCTAGGACAGGGGTAGCGAAGATTTCCCTTCCGGGTGGGTGTGCGATAGGGACAAGACCTGTGGATTTGCATCTTAAGGGATTTGCTGCAATGGGTGCACAGATCAACCAGGGACATGGGTATATAGAGGCACGGGTGGATGGGAAACTTAGGGGCAGTAAAATATATCTAGATTTCCCCAGCGTGGGTGCAACTGAAAATATAATGATGGCGGCGGTTTTGGCAGAGGGGCAGTCCATAATTGAAAATGCTGCGACCGAACCTGAAATTGTTGATCTTGCAACATACCTGACAACCATGGGTGCGGACATCAAAGGGGCGGGCACGGATACAATAAAGATAAATGGGGTCTCAAGCCTTAGGGGTATAAACCATGCGGTTATTCCCGATAGGATTGAGGCGGGTACTTTTATGGTGGCAGCGGCGGTTACCGGCGGAGATGTATTGATTGAAAATATTGTGCCGGATCATGTAAAACCTATAACCGCAAAGTTAAGGGAAGCGGGAGTCGAGGTTTCGGAAGAACTTTCAAGTATACATGTAAAAGCGGGGGATGAGATAAAGCCAATAGATATAAAAACCCATCCATACCCCGGATTCCCCACGGATATGCAGGCGCAAATGACATCTTTGATGACCAAGGCCGGGGGTACTAGCATGGTTATAGAAACTATTTTCGAAAATAGGTTTATGCATTTAGCTGAACTTAAAAGAATGGGTGCCAGTGCTAAAATAGAAGGAAGAAGCGCCATAATAGAGGGAGGATCCAAACTCACGGGTGCTGTAGTGAGGGCTACGGATCTCAGGGCTGGTGCTGCACTTATACTAGCGGGGCTTACAGCGGAAGGGCCTACCGAGGTCACGGAAATAGAACATATAGAAAGAGGATATGTAAGAATTGATAAAAAGCTAAATGCACTGGGGGCAAACATTAAAAGGGTCGAAGAGGAAGATTAATAGAATAACCGAAAGCATATTATCATATCTATTTTAGTAGCAATGTAACTTGGACAAAAACCATTACGCTATAAAAAGGTATGAATAATGAAAAATATTTTTGGCTACATCCTATTTATGACAATTATAATAGTGATAATCCCCCTGCTCATTGTAAAGGGTTGCAGTACCGTTATAAACGATATTGTACCTGCAAAGAGCGATAAACTAGAGCAAGAGCCGGAACAGGCAAAGACTGGGGAAGTAATAATAGGGGTATATATAAAAGCTCAAGACGAAACCAAAGAAATGCCTTTGGAGGAATACATAAAGGGTGTTGTTGCCGCTGAAATGCCTGTTGATTTTGAAATTGAGGCATTGAAGGCGCAGGCCGTGGCAGCACGTACATATGCCTATGGGCGTATGAAGAAGATCTATACCAGTGACGATGATATTCATGCGGGAGCTGATGTTTGTACGGATTTTGCCCACTGTCAGGCATGGATTAGCAAGCAAGATGCTCTAAGAAAGTGGGATAATCAAAAATCCCGGGATGAAAACTGGGGAAAAATTGAAAAGGCGGTTATGGATACAGAGGGACAGATTCTTTTATATGAAAATAGCGTAGTAAATCCGGTGTTCCATTCAAATAGCGGTGGTATGACCGAAAATTCCGAGGATGTATGGGAGGGTACTAAGGTTCCATACCTAAAAAGTGTTGTAAGCAAAGGCGAGGATGTATCTGCGGGATACGAGGTCGAAAGAATATTTAAAAAGAAAGATATGGTGGAAAAGCTAAAGGTCCAGTGTCCGGAAATGAAGGTGGAAATTTCGGAGCTCTACGATGAAATTGAGATCCTAGAACGTACGGAGGCCGGCAGAGTAAAAAATATTAGCGTGGGTGATACGATTTTTAAAGGTACCGAATTTAGAAATCTTTTAGACCTACGATCCACCAATTTCTCTATCGAGGATATAGGTGATTCGCAGCTTAAGATAACAACCATAGGATACGGCCACGGTGTTGGCATGAGCCAGTGGGGAGCAAATTATCGGGCTTCAGATGGGGAAGAATATGAGGAAATCCTCAAATATTATTACCAGGGCGTATGTATCGGTCTTATCGAGGAGATGGAGACTGCATTACCCATAGATACCCAATAAAGTTTTTCACCTCTATGTATATTGTTGCCATAGGCGGAAACAATAATAAATGGAGGTGAAAAAAGTGGATTTTAAAAAAATGTTTCCGAATAAGAAGGTAACACAAAAGAAGTTGTTAGATTTTTTCGACAAGAAGGGTTTCTATATTGTTTTGGTATTATGTATAGCAGCCATTGGAATTACTGCAGCACTTGTCACGGCCCATAACATAAGCTCATCCGGGGATTATGGCAGTCCACCTTTTAATATAGCGGATGGGGAAACGGACGAAAACGAAAGTAGCAACTACTTAGCACTGGGGGAATATTCGGGGTATTACAAAACTGGTGAAACCGGGGCTATATCCAGCACTTTGGAGGAAATAGACGGGATTATCGATACCAGTGGGAATATAGAACACGATGATTCCGCCGAAGCGGTACAAAAACCTGAAACAACCGAAAATTCAGAGCCGGTTAAGGAGGAAACTGAGGAAAAGACATCGGAGGCAAAAGCACAAGAAACCGTAGACTTAGAAAATAGCAGCACAGCTGTACTAAATGCAGTGGAAAACAGTGAAGAAGCAATAGAAACATTTGCTATGCCGGTTTTTGGTGAGGTGACCCTCGAATATGCGATGGAACAATTAGTTTACTCAAAAACCCTCGAAGAATGGAGGGCACATAGCGGAATAGATTTAAGAGCTGATTGGGGCACACCCGTCAAGGTTGTTGCGGACGGTATAGTTGCGGAAATCAAAAATGATCCCAGGTTCGGGGTGACGGTGGTGGTTGAACACGGCAGCGGTCTTAAGACTTTATATGCAAACCTTGCAGATGGCGATATGGTTGTCCCCAACCAGAAGGTTAAAAGGGGGGATGCTGTGGGAAGCGTAGGAAATACTGCATTAATCGAATCGGCGGAACCTCCACATTTGCATTTTGAGGTTATAAAGGATGGCAAACCAGTAGATCCGGGGGGATATCTTTCCTTATATTAAAAATATAAAATGAATCATTGGCCTGCTCCTTTTATTGGGGCAGGTTTTATTATGTGGTAAAAGTTGCAATTGGCTTGCTTTTTTTGTGTGCTGTGTTTTATACTAAAGTAAGCATCTTAGCTTTTATCCATTATATCTAAAAATTAAACATACATAAAAGGAGAGGTTTTTTGAATAAAATAGATTTTAAATACAGTTTAAACGAAGTCCCATCCCCAAAGGATCTGATCCTTCTTGGCTTACAATGGCTAGTTATTACCATACCAATTGTTATTATTATTGGGGGGGTAGTAGCGGGGATTCATTTTGATACCTTTTCAGAGCAAGTTATCTATTTGCAAAAACTGTTTTTTGTGACGGCCGTTACTGTTTTAATGCAGGTTTACTGGGGACATGGTTTACCGCTAATTGTGGGTCCGGCTACGGTGCTTTTAGTGGGTATAACATCGAGCCAAGCCGGCAGCATTGATTCTGTATACTTTTCTATAATGGTATGCGGTCTGGTACTGGCGGTACTTAGTATAACAGGGTTGTTCGATTACTTAAAAAAACTATTTACTCCGCGGGTAGTAGCGGGGACTCTTATATTGATAGCTTTTACCCTTACACCGATGATTACGGATTTGGTGACGACCACCATGGGGAAGGGGACCGGGTTTTTAAATCTAATTTTTTCATTGGCCATCATCTTTGCGATGTTTGCTGCCAATAGGTTTTTGTCCGGCATATGGAAATCGACCCTGAATATTTGGGCAATTCTTTTGGGTACGCTGATATATAATTTTCTTTTTTCCGTCGATATATCCGGCAGAGGAAATTATGGTTTTGCACCGGCTCTATTTTCGGGTTTCACTTTAAAACCAACCTTTGAGACGGGTACTATTATATCGTTTTTGATTTGTTTTTTGGCTCTTGCAGTCAATGATTTGGGTTCGATTCAATCGGTAAATCAGCTAATCGATCCAGGCAAAGGCAAAAAGCGAGTGACACGGGGAATAACCGTCACTGGACTTGGGAATATACTTTCTGGTTTTTTTGGGGTTATTGGCCCCGTTAATTTTTCCTTAAGCCCCGGTGTAATAGTATCAACGAGGTGTGCGTCTAGGTATACCCTAGTACCCATGGGCCTAGGTTTGTTGGCAATATCCTTTTTTCCCGGAATTATAGCTTTTATGGGGGCAATACCCCCCGCCGTAATAGGTGCTATTTTAATTTATATTATGTGTTCCCAAATAGCCGCAGGTTTGACTATTGCCCTAAATTCTTCGGAGGAGTTTGCCTTTGAGCATGGTTTGGTTATAGGTCTGAGCCTTATGCTTAGCATAATCGTGTCATTTTTACCCCAGGATACATTAAATACATTTCCCTTAATCCTAAGGCCCATCTTAGGCAATGGCTTTGTGGTGGGTGTTATTTCGCTTCTTGTTATGGAAAGACTCATCGGGCGAAACAACAATAGGCGGAAGGTATAATTTTGCAGGGATATTGGGAGGGAAAAATCTACCCCTGAATGAGTGGGAAATACCAGGGAATATTTGAACGTTTCTATTGGATTTTCAAAATATATTATGTTATAATGTAAAGGCTAATTTAATATGGGCATTATGCGGTATTTACCACTATATAATGCGGTTTTCGGCAAAGATACAAATATATATAGATAAACAATATTTTAGAACTTATACAATGGGAGGACGTGTTTCGGATGGATGTAAAGATGGAAAGAAAAGATAAAAGTGTTGTGGAATTTGAAATTAAGCTTGAACCAGAGAAATTTGAAGAAGGACTTAAAAGATCCTTTCAAAAGAATATGAAAAAATTCAGTGTGCCCGGATTTAGAAAAGGGAGGGCACCAAGGAATATTGTAGAAAGGCATTATGGTGAAGAGGTATTATATGAGGATGCCATTAACATTGTCTGCACCGAGGCTTATCAGCAGGCGGTTAAGGAAAACGGTATCTCCCCCGTAGATTACCCAAGTCTGGATATCAAGGATATAGGGGAAGATAAAAGCCTTGTATTTACTGCCAGTGTAGTTGTTGAACCCGATGTGGAACTAGGCGAATATAAGGGAATTGAAATTGAAAAGCCCAAAATTGATATTACCGACGAGGAAGTAGAAAAGGAATTGAAGGCTGCCGCCGAAAAAAGTGCTAGGCTGATGTCGGTAGATGACAGGGGCATACAAAATGGTGATCTAGCACAAATAGATTTCGAAGGTTTTGTTGATGGAGAACCCTTTGAGGGGGGAAAGGCAGATGATTATATTCTCGAAATTGGATCCAAAAGCTTTATCGGAGGATTTGAGGAACAGCTTATAGGGACAAGACCCGGGGATGATGTGGATGTTAATGTCACTTTCCCAGAAGATTATGCAAGCGAGGAACTAGCGGGCAAGGATGCACTGTTTAAGGTAATTATCAATGATGTAAAGATCAAGGAATTACCCATTATAGACGATGAATTTGCAAAGGATGTAAGCGAATTTGATACTTTGGAAGAATATAAAGCTGATATTAAAGGGAAATTGGCTGAGGAAGCAAAAAAGAAGGAAAAACGTATGTTAGAGGATAAACTGGTTGAGAAGATTGTTGCCGGTGCTAAAGTGGAAATACCGGAAATCATGATAGAAAATCAGATAAACAGCATGTTCGGAAGATATAGCACAGCCCTAAAAGCTCAGGGCGTTGATATGGAGGGGTATCTTTCTTCTAGCGGAATGAGTACAGACGCATTTAAAGAAAGGCTAAGGGAGGATGCTCAAAGGGATATTAAAACGGGTCTTGTTTTGGATAAAATCATGAAAAATGAAGATCTTAAAGCAACTCAGGAGGATATAGATAATAGAATTAAGGAGGAATCCGAACGTTCTGGGATGGAAATTGAAGATTTTAAGAAACATTTTGCAAATGCCGATATAGAATATATTAGGGTGGAAATTGAAAATAAAAAGATTATAAATTTCCTTGTCGAGAACGCAAAAATATCCTAAATGGGTTTAATTTATCGATAATGTGGGAAAAAATAAATAGAAATCAAATATGATGGGAAGGGGATAGTTATGAGTCTGGTGCCGATAGTAGTAGAACAAACAAACCGCGGGGAGCGTTCGTATGATATTTATTCAAGACTTTTAAAAGATAGAATAATAGTTTTAAGTGACGAGGTAAATGATGTGACTGCAAGCCTTGTGGTTGCACAAATGCTATTTTTAGAAGCAGAAGATCCTGACAAGGATATACAGCTCTATATAAACAGCCCGGGTGGCTCGGTGACATCGGGGTTTGCCATATTTGATACAATGCAATATGTTAAGCCCGACGTTTCCACAATCTGTGTGGGGATGGCGGCAAGCATGGGTGCATTTCTTTTAGCCGCTGGTGCAAAGGGAAAAAGATTTGCACTTCCAAATAGTGAAGTCATGATACATCAGCCATTAGGCGGTGCGCGGGGGCAGGCTACGGATATAAAAATCCATGCCGAGCAAATAATTAAGATCAAAAACAAGATAAATAAGATTTTAAGTGAAAAAACAGGCCAGCCTTTAGAAAAAATTGAAAGGGATACAGAGAGGGATTTTTTCATGTCTGCAGAGGAAGCCAAAGAATATGGAATCGTAGACGAAGTTATGCAAAGAAGAAAATAAATGAGGTGGTCATAGGATGTCCAGGTATGATGAAAAAAAACAACTAAAATGTTCCTTCTGCGGAAAAACACAAGAACAGGTCAAGAGATTAGTGGCTGGACCTGGTGTATATATATGCGATGAGTGTATCGAACTTTGCTCCGAAATAATTGAGGAAGAATTTGAGGAAGCAAGGGCTGATTCCGGTCTTAGTAATATACCAAAGCCAAATGAAATAAAGGGCATACTGGATCAATATGTAATAGGGCAGGAATCCGCAAAAAAGTCCTTATCCGTTGCAGTATACAATCATTACAAAAGGATTAATTCAGATGTCAAGGGCTCCGATGTTGAACTTCAAAAAAGTAATATAGTTATGCTAGGGCCTACGGGTTCGGGAAAGACACTTTTGGCACAGACATTAGCAAGAATATTAAATGTTCCGTTTGCAATAGCAGATGCGACATCCCTAACTGAAGCGGGATATGTAGGTGAAGATGTTGAGAACATCCTTTTAAAGCTTATTCAATCTGCTGATTACGATATTGAAAGAGCAGAGAAGGGTATAATATATATAGATGAGGTAGACAAGGTCGCAAGAAAATCGGAAAACCCGTCAATAACGAGGGATGTAAGCGGTGAGGGGGTTCAGCAGGCATTACTTAAGATATTAGAAGGGACAGTTGCCTCGGTACCTCCGCAAGGCGGAAGGAAGCACCCGCATCAGGAGTTTATACAGGTTGATACCACAAATATACTCTTTATTTGTGGCGGTGCTTTTGATGGAATTGATAAAATTATTGAAAATAGAATAGGTAAAAAGGCAATGGGTTTTGGTGCCAAGATAGAGAGTCGCAAAAAGGGAGATATAGGAGAAGTTTTAAAGGATATTTTGCCTCAGGACTTGCTAAAGTATGGCCTAATCCCGGAATTTGTGGGAAGGCTTCCGGTAATTGTTTCTCTGCATTCTCTCGATAGGTCCGCCCTTATGCAAATACTAAGCGAACCCAAAAATGCTTTGGTCAAACAATACCGAAGACTTTTTGAAATGGACGATGTAATTTTAGAATTTGAAAAAGAGGCTCTAGAGGCTATAGCAGATAAAGCAATTGAAAGGGATACCGGAGCAAGGGGCTTAAGAGCGATATTAGAAGAGACTATGCTGGATGTAATGTTTGATATTCCTTCACAGGATAATGTAGAAAAGTGCATAATCACCAAAGACTCTGTTGCAGGAAAAAGCAGGCCCGACATAATAATTAACGAAAACAAAAAGCCCTTGAAAAAACCATTAAACAAGAAATCAAGGGTTAAAAAAGAATCAGCTTCTTAAAAATCTAAAAAGGATCGGTCAAATTGCGCCGGTCCTTTTCGCATCTCTTTTTATCCATATAAATTGGCAAATAAACAGAATCTAAATCCCGCTTTTTGATGTTCTGAATGGTTTTTCAAAAGGAATAAATCCTCAAATTATTTTAAATTCTAGGATAAAATATGTAGCGCTGTAAATACTATAAATACGGTATGTTTGATTGCATTGAATAATACCTTGATGGGGTATTATGAGCGATTCAAAGCAAAATTTTAGGGAGGATAATTAATGGTTACAAATACTCTATTTATAGTGCAGTTTTTTTTCTCAGTCATAATAGGTCTTTATTTCCTAAATCTATTTAGAATGCAGCAGGGAAACAAGAATGCAATCGAAAAGGAATCCAAAAAGGAAATGGAGAAGCTAAGAAGGCTGAAGGAGATAAAATTAACCGAACCCTTATCTGAAAAAACCAGACCCGGTATGCTAAAGGAAATTGTGGGACAGACCCAAGGTATAAAAGCCTTAAAGGCGGCTCTTTGCGGTCCAAACCCCCAGCATGTAATAATTTATGGGCCACCGGGTGTGGGCAAAACGGCGGCGGCTAGGGCGATATTAGAGGAGGCAAAAAGGTGCAGTACATCTCCCTTTAAAAGGGAAGCTAAATTTATTGAAATGGATGCAACGACCATCAGGTTTGATGAAAGGGGAATTGCCGATCCGTTAATTGGTTCAGTGCATGATCCCATATATCAAGGAGCCGGAGCATACGGGGTTGCAGGTGTACCCCAACCAAAGCAGGGGGCTGTGACCAGAGCTCATGGCGGCATACTTTTTATAGATGAGATTGGTGAACTCCATCCCATACAGATGAACAAGCTTTTAAAGGTATTAGAGGACAGAAAAGTTTTTTTTGAAAGCGCATATTATAGCTCCGGGGATAAAAATATCCCATCCCATATTCACGAGATTTTTCAAAGGGGGTTGCCGGCGGATTTTAGGCTTGTGGGTGCAACGACAAGGGCTTCGGATGAGATCCCCGCTGCAATTAGATCGCGGTGTGTAGAAGTGTTTTTCAGACCCCTTACCCAGTCCGAAATAATTAGAATCACTGTTAATGCCATATTAAAGGGTGGTTTTACTATGGAAGAGGGGTGTGCGGAGCTGGTCGCAAAATATGCCCAAAACGGAAGGGAAGCTGTAAATATTGTACAGATATCCGGTGGCGTAGCAACGGTAGAAGGTAGAAAGGAGATAAAAAGGAATGATATAGAATGGGTAATTGGGTTTGGACATTATAGCCCTAGGTTAGAAAAAAAGGTTGCCCGAGGTGAGCAGATAGGTTGCATAAATGGCCTTGCAGTGTTTGGTGATTGTATAGGTACCGTAATTGAGATTGAGGTTAGTGTGATGAAGGAATCCAAAGGTAATTCCAATATAAAAATTACGGGGATAGTGGAGGAGGAAGAAACCGATACAAGGGGTCAGAGATTAAAAAGGACTAGTTCAGCCAGGGCTTCGGTGGATAATGTTTTCACAGTTTTTAAAAAGGCACTCAACATAGATTTTAAAGATTATGATATCCATATTAACTTTCCTGGAGGAATACCTATTGATGGACCCTCGGCGGGAATTGCGATAGCTGTGGCACTTTATTCTGCTATTAGTAATCTCCCCATAAGCAGTGAGATTGCAATGACTGGGGAAATATCCATAAGGGGCAAGGTCAAGCCAGTGGGGGGGGTGCCGGCCAAGATCGAGGCGGCAAAAAATGCGGGTATCAAAAAAGTAATTATAGCGGAAGAAAATTGGCAGGACATGTTTAGGGATGCAGGCATTGAGGTATTAGTTGCAAGGGATATTTACGATGTTATGCGTCTTGTGTTTGGGGAGCATGGAAGCAAAACAGAGGGTGTTTCCGTGCAAAAAAATGCGGTTAATGTACTGAGTGCATCAGGTGCATAGATTCTGAAGATACAAACACCCAAGATTTGATCCTTTTAAAAGGGCATGCTGATAAGGTAAAGTATTTACAAGTTTATAAAATATTCAATCTAATATTGTATAAGATACGGACAACTTTACTTTGATATGTTTACAAAACAGCATTTAAATAATAATATATACTTATGAATTATTAAAAGTAGGTGTTTGTATGAAAGATACTATTATATTGGGGATTGAATCAAGTTGTGATGAAACATCCGCATCCGTGGTTAAAAACGGGCGCTGGATGCTTTCTAATATTATATCATCCCAGATCGAACTCCATAAAAAATATGGCGGGGTGGTGCCGGAGATAGCTTCAAGAAAGCATGTTGAGCTAATAATACCAGTTATCCACCAAGCATTGGAGGAGGCGAATACAACCCTTGAACAGGTAGATGCAATAGGGGTTACATATGGGCCAGGACTGGTAGGAGCACTTCTAGTGGGTTTATCGGCGGCGAAGGCCATATCCTTTGCACTTAGCAAGCCCCTCATAGGGGTACACCATATTGAAGGACATATTGCGGCCAACTATATCGAACATAAAGATCTAGAGCCCCCCTTTGTTTGCCTTGTTGTCTCGGGTGGCCATAGCCACGTTATATTCGTTGAGGATTATAACATGTTTGAAATTATGGGGAAGACACGGGATGACGCAGCAGGGGAAGCTTTTGATAAAGTGGCAAGGGCATTGGGGTTAGGCTACCCCGGAGGTCCTTTGGTGGACAAGTTTTCTCAAGATGGGGACAGGGAAGCAATTAAATTTCCTAGGGTTATTTTTAAGGATGGAAGCCTTGATTTTAGCTTTAGCGGGCTTAAAACCTCAGTTTTAAATTATCTAAACATGATGGAGCAAAAAGGAGAGAACTACAAGATCGAGGATGTTTGTGCGAGCTTTCAGGCTGCTGTTGTGGATGTTTTAACCGACAATCTTATTTTAGCGGCAGACACAAGGGGCGTAGAAAAGATTGTTCTAGCCGGGGGAGTTGCATCCAATTCTATGTTGAGAAAGGAACTTTCGACAAAGGCACGGAATCGGGGGTTAAAGCTTTACTATCCTAGACCCATTCTTTGTACAGATAATGCAGCCATGGTGGCTTCGGCCGCTTACTACGAATACGGGAAGGAAAACACATCCGATTTATATCTAAATGCTATACCAAGCCTAAAATTAGGAGAAAGATGAAACACTGTGGATAACTTTTAGATTTTATAGAAGCATGAACTTTTCAATATTCCCTTTACTCCGGATCCATCAAGAAAAATGTTAATATTGTAAAATGTAGGGTGTTGCGACAAATATAAGGGACAGGGATTATAACCTGTCCTTATGTCTATTTGCAAAGACTTACTCCAAATTTGACTGCGTTAGCCCACGAGTAAAGCTTTTTAGCTTAATTGGGGGCATATTAAGGCGTTTAACCCGATATACAGCAAATTGGAAGACGTTACACATGCGGTTTTACATAAATTCAGCAATTTTTTTATATGTTTAGATCAATAAATTAACAAAAACAAAGAACGCTGTTTTTGGCGAATGTTGTTGAAACATGTCGTGTGAATATTGTGGAAATATCCCTTAAACATAGATAAGTCAAAAGGTTTGACCTGTGGACAATTCTGTGGATAGTGTGGATTAATATTTGTACATGCCATTTTTAGGGTTGTAATTTGGTTATTGTATGTTTTAGATTTCCTTCCATGTAACCATATAATGGTCGTGTGCAAGGTTGCAAATTGATTGTTATGTGTTTTTGATTATATTCATAGTACCAAATGAATCCTATTCTTTAGAATATAATGTGTAATACTGCATTACTTTTTTTACATAATTCTGCGTCTCCTCAAAGGGGGGTATACCGTCATATTTGATTACGTTGTATGGACCCGCATTATACGCTGCAAGAGCAAGGACGGTATCACCGTTAAATCTTATAAGCTGATCCTTTATGTATCTTGTACCCCCGTCTATATTTTGTGAAATATCCCAGGGATCTTTTACATTTAGTGCATCCGCCGTCCCAGGCATAAGCTGCATGAGGCCCTGGGCTCCTGAATGGGATAATGCTTTTGGATTAAAGCCCGATTCCTGCCTTATAATAGCTTTGATGAGATTTGCGTTTACGCCGTATTTTTCTGAGGCTTGCTTAATATTAAGATCTATAAGCCTTGTCAATTGATCCTTATCATCGGGTACATAGGATGTGCTTTGAGTTCTTGAAATCTGGGCTCTATTGTAATCGTGACTTCTATCGTTACCTTCCTTATCCACTGCTTTTATATTTGTGTTTTTTTGTGTCAGGTTTCCTATTCCAGGGCTGTTGAGACTGTTGGGAGCTATTGGATTGGTGGTAATGCCGCTGTTTACAGTTTTATCTAATATATCCCCAAATGAAACAGGAGCTCTGTTTATCTTCAAAGGAACTCGGCCTTGAATTTCGCTAAATTTTTGTTCAAAGATATCACGGACTCTCATTGGGTGTTTTCTCTCCTTTTTATATACTTGCAAACGGTATATCGGCATTTTAGTTGTGTAACATAATACTTAAATTTATGAAACCTTATTTTTGCGTCTTTTAACGAATTTTGAACAGACCCTTCTGGACTTGCCATCATACTTTCTAACCGTAAACATATGACATATACCCATTGCCTTATCCTCAACATTTAGTGTATCGAAAATAATAAAGTTTTCGCAGTCGGCACATGTATTAACCCTTCTTCTGACAGATTTAAAAGCGGGCATAAATCTATGTTTTGAGCATAGATAGTCCGCCGAAACCACCCCTTTTTCGATACATAATATATCACCATTTATATTTATCGGTGTTCCCTTAAGGCAGTTGCTACATGTTCTCCTTTTTTGCAAGCTTCCATCCTCCCAACTAAAATTTTATAACAGGTGTAAAGGGATATCCCAATTAACATCCACATATTATTTTATGATGCAAAACAGGTATTAATATTTAAAGAATTTGTTTTTTAGCTCTACAACATTATAGCATTGTACGGCTCATTGTGGGAGGATGTGGGAAATAATATTTGAGGATTGTTTTGTAAACATACATTTTTTAAGTTATAATATGTTTAAATAAATAAAACTAAGGTCCCCCATAATAACAGATTTCTTTTGCTGTTGCTTTTAAAAAGAGGAAATTGATATCATAACAAAGAAGGAGGATATGAATGAAAAAGCCGACCGTGCTAAGAAAAAGGTACATACCCTCGGAGGAAATTGACATAACAGGTGATACATTGGTTTTTAGGGATAAAGATCTTTTAATTACAAAATGGAAGCCGATAAGAAAGAGGACGGATATTTCCCGGGGGGTATCATTTACATTCCTCAAGGAAGGTTATAAGATCAGCAAATTTTTTGGGGCATTTGGAGAATTTATATACTGGTATTGCGATATAATAAATGTCTTATATGATGAGGTACAGGACAAATATACCCTGACGGATTTACTTTTAGACGTGAAGGTTTTGCCCGATGAACGCATTGAGGTGCTGGATGCGGACGAGCTTTCATATGCTCTTAAAAATGGTATTATAACCACAGAGGAAGCCTGTGAATCGCTTTATATACTGGATAAAATACTTAAGATGGCTTACGGGGGCCAATTTCCGCCAAGGGTATGCACGGAATACGATTAATTGTTTAAGGAGCAGCAGATTATGGACAAATTTGTGGATTTGCATATTCATTCTACGGCTTCAGATGGAAGTATGACACCCACCGAGATAGTTCGCCACGCAAAAAAAATCGGCCTAGTTGCCATTGCACTTACCGATCACGATACAGTTGATGGAATTGAGCAGGCTATGGAGGAAAGCAAAAGGGTAGGGCTTGAGGTAGTACCCGGGGTCGAGATAAGCCTTGACTACAATACGGAAATGCATATGCTGGGGTATTTTTTTAATGATGGTTACAAGAAATTGGAGCCCCTACTAAAAAGGTTTAGAATAGGAAGGGAGCAAAGAAATCCCAGGATCATTGAAAAACTCAATACAATGGGGTTTGATATTAGCAATGAAGAGGTTATAGCGGAGGCACAAGGCAGAGTTTTGGCGAGACCGCATATAGCTAGTGTAATGGTTAAAAAGGGTTATGTTAAAACTGTGGCTGAGGCTTTTGATAAGTACATTTCTAACGGGAAAACAGCCTATGTAAAGAGGGATTCGCTTACGCCAAAGGAAGGCATCAGAGCAATAAAAGAGGCGGGCGGATTACCAGTGTTGGCTCACCCAATCCATCTCAAACTTGATTTGGAAGACATGGATATTTTACTCTCCCAATTGGTTTTAAAAGGCCTTATGGGTGTTGAAACGTACTATGTGGACAATTCAAGAGAGGATACAATTAATTTTTTGAAGTTGGCACAAAAACACAATATTATCGCTACAGGTGGAAGCGATTTTCATGGAAGTTTTAAGCCCGACATAAAAATGGGAGAGGGAAGGGGAAACCTCCAGGTCCCCTATGTGGCATTCAGGGATTTGAGGAGGCTTGCCCAAACCTTAAACAATTGAACACTATAAAAGAAATTTTTTTACTAAAGCTTGCAAAGCTAGGTGTATACAGCCTTTTAGCTCTAAAGTAGATTTATAAATGCTTGACATGCGAAATAAAAATGATATAATGAAAAGGCATGATAAATGTTAATTATCCATGCCCTTTCCTTAGGAAGGGTTATTTTTATCCGAACATTCGGTAATACTAAACTGACGGGCGGTAATATAATGGCTAAGGGGAATAAAAAGACAATAGCAAAAAATAAAAAAGCCAGACACAATTATTTTATCGACCAGACCCTTGAAGCCGGAATTGTTTTGGCGGGTACCGAAGTCAAGTCCATAAGGGCGGGCAAGATTAGCATTAGTGACAGCTATGCCAACATAAAAAATGGCGAGGTATTTATATATAATATGCATATCAGCCCTTATGAGCAGGGGAATATATTTAACAAGGATCCTTTGAGGGAGAGGAAGCTCCTCCTCAACAGATTTGAGATAAATAGACTCATAGGAAGTATACAGCAAAAGGGGATGACCATAGTACCCCTTGAGGTTTATTTCAAAAATGGCAGGGTAAAGGTTGGTTTGGGTCTAGGAAAGGGAAAAAAGCTCTACGATAAAAGAGAGGACGCTGCAAAAAAGGATGCACAAAGGGAGATGAATAGAAGGCTAAAAGAGGATTTTAGGTCTTAGGTTAGGGTTTATAGACACCTACAAATAAAAAGACCATAAATTAAAACAAAATATTATATATGGGGGCGTAATGGTTTCGACGGGATTGT